>CAKZMN010000158.1 GCA_937128575.1 uncultured Alphaproteobacteria bacterium
TATCGCTGGGGGTTTGTTTGTTTTGCTCATGCATCGTCCCGATCAGGGGGCTGGCCAGCGCGGCCAAAACCACGCGCACTGCATCATTTTCAACACTAGACAGTTCCGCCATATTCGCCATGCTAATGCTAAGCTCAACAGTTTTACTGAGCAGCGCCGCCATAGCTTGCGCATCTTGTTCGGGATTTGCCTCATTGGAGGCGCGCAAAATTGAGCCCATAAGCGGTGAGCCAATATGTTCAAAAATCTGAATTAAATATTCTGCGCGCTGGTTCATACTCTAAGCAGGCTACTTTAAAAGTTTAAGATCGGCAGCCAAGCGCTACCCTTACATTGATTTGATTATAAAGCGCCCACCGACCGCGAAGCAAGCGCAGCGTTAATTTCTTGTCCCGATATCCGCAATCAAACTATCAATATTTTTTGGCTTACCGCGCACCAGCTTCACCGAACCATCTACGCCGCGATAAATAATCATCGGCGTTACGTTGAATTTCCAGCTTTGCATGATCGCCAAATTGCGCTGTACGCCTTGCTGGCTGATTTCACTTTTTGCGGGCAATGCCTCTGTATCGCCATCCAAGTGACGCATCCAGCGCTCTTCCGGGTTCGGCGTCGCCATCAGGAAAGCGGCCTGCGCGCGCGTTTCGTCTTTAAAACCAACAGGGATCAGGCGCACTTGAATTTTCCCTGTATCCAAATAATCGGTACGAATTTCATTGATGAATGAATGACAATGCGGGCATTGCGGATCAATAAAGGCGTAAATCACTGGCGCGCCAGATTTACCAAGCGGCACCCAGTTGCTTTTCTCAATGTCATAGAACAAGCGTTCGGACGTTGATTGTGGCTCGAATTCCTTTTTTGGCTCATTGGCTGTGAAATCTTCTGAGGCCAGGCTATCTAGAACATCATCCCCGCTACCGCGCAGACGCTGCACCTGATCTAGTGTCACCATTTTGCCCTTTGGATCAAACAATACGCCCATCACAAATGCGCTTTGGTCGGGCAAAACATAGAAATATTGCTCTTGCCCATTTTTAATTGTCAGCCATGAATCAAAACCATAATCACGCCCAAGATAACGAATCTGCGCCCCCTCCGCCGCCAGATTTTTTATCGGGTCTGGCATGTTTGGCAAATTTTCTTGTGCGTGCGCAGCGCCCGAAAGGCCAAGTAAAAGCACAGAGGCCAAGGCGGTCATTATAATCTTCGTCATGATTGTTCCTTAAAAATAATAATCTTGTTTATCCATTCTATTATGCGCGGTGCAAATATTCAAAGAAATAGGGTTAAAATACCGGTATATCCATAGAGGCGGGCATTATTTATTTCCCCGCCCGCATAAAACCCGGTCAGCGGTATGTCGCCAATAATACTTTGGATGAGCGCCATTTCATTTACGCCATCACCATCATTTTGTGAAAAGCCACGCGCCACGCAGGACACGTATATACCAGCCTTGGGCTTAAACTCGCCCGTATCTTTCTCAACGCGGCGGCGAAGTTCGCTCAATTGCTGTTGCAAATCATCCCGTACGGTTTTTTCATCGCGGTGTACGAAAACAATACTTTCGCCATTCACCACATTTTCTGAAACCGCCATCGCGCCCTCATCGGGGTCAATGCCCATGATGTTTCGTACCAAATAATCCTGCTGATCGGACTGTGAAACCGGAAATGCGATGTGAATTTCTCCCTGAAGCAGCGTCCTGAACTCTTCCGGCACTGGGTTTTCTTCATCCAGCAAATCTTCATCAATAATCACAGTATCGGGATTAATGCCTATTTTTTCTGTCGCCATTGCGCGTAGATCATTTTCAAAAACTTCAGAGGCCTTTGATCCATCAATTTCACGAATAACATGCTCACTACCTCTGGTGATAATGTGCGGCTCACCAATGGGTTTGCACCCTTGTGACAATGTGGTTGCGATTTTTACGCTTTGCGACAGGGCGAGGCCTGATAAATCGCCTTCGGCTAGTCCATCCGCAAATTGTATATGCGTTGTACGAGAGGAGGAAAGCCCGCCCAGTAAAAAGCCGCCTGTTCTGCCCTCTAACTCTTGAAGAGCGGCCGCAGGATCTTGCTCAGAAATGGGGTTGCCGTGGGTTAAAATAAGCATGGGATCATGGGTTTTAACCCATTCATCAAGGCCCGCGTCAGGATCGCTTTGGGAGTCTTGAAAAACTTTGAATTCATCTGGGTTTAAATGGCCAATCATGGCCGAAATCGCGGGTTCATCAATATAAGATTTCCCCGGCGCGCAAATGCCCACGCCGACGGTGCCCACCCAATGCTCAATGCCCAAAACGCTGCTAAATAGGCTAACAATGCCGCTCGCATCATCAACGAGTAGGTCTGAAATATATAAAAACCCAATGTTAAAGTCGCGGCGCTCTTGCGCTGCAGGCTCTAATTGCGCCAAAACCGCTTTCGCCGCTTCCCGCCAATCTTCGCCTGGTGCGGCGCTAGATATAAAGTCTGAAGATGTATATGAGGACATTAAAATTAACCAAGTAATTCAATAACTTTTGAAAACGATACAAGCCCTAGGCCGGAAGATCAATGTCATAAAGCGTATTAAATAGCCGGATTGCTTTGAAATTTGATATAATTAGTACTATATATAGACCCACAAACAACGCTTTCTTAACACAGGAGAAATAAAGCGATGCAAAATGATCGTTATGGTTTGGCTAAATCAGGAGAAAAGGCAATT
>CAKZMN010000159.1 GCA_937128575.1 uncultured Alphaproteobacteria bacterium
TGATCCTGGTATCAATTGGAACATTTAGTTGGAGCTCAATAACCAATATGCGCACCTATCCAAAAAGCTCTAGCCTCGTGATGCTTGCAACCGTTGCTATTGTTGTGTTTACACATAATCTTGCGCTTGGCGTTTTCGTGGGCGTGTTGATGAGTGCGCTATTCTTTGCGCGTAAGGTTGGGCAATTTATGGATATCGAAAGCAAGCTGTCAAAGAACAAAGAGAAACGCACGTATAAGATATACGGACAGGTGTTCTTCGCCTCTGCGGATGCATTTTCTGCCGCTTTTGACTTCAAAGAGGTGGTGAGCAAGGTGGTCATTGACGTAAGTGAAGCGCACTTCTGGGACTTGTCGGCGGTGGGCGCACTCGATAAAGTGGTGTTGAAGTTCCGCCGCGAAGGCACCGAAGTTGAATTAATCGGTATGAACGAGGCCAGCGCAACAATTGTGGATCGCCTTGGTGTGCACGATAAGCCCGATGCGCTTGATATTGTTCTGGATCATTAGAAGGATAACCACAAATGGCAAAATTACTTGTATGTGTTGATGGCTCTGCTTACGCGGATAATATTTGTTTAAATGCCGCATGGGTCGCTGAGCGCATGGGCGCAGAAATTGATCTCCTGCATGTGCTTCGCCGCCACTCCGACTACGAAGCGCCGTCAAATGACCACACAGGATCAATTGGTGTTGATGCGCGAAGTGAGCTTTTAGAAGAGCTAACCAAAGTTGATGAAGCGCGCGGTAAACTGGATCAAGAAAAGGGCAAAATAATTCTGCAGCACAGCGCGGATCTTTTAGAAAAAGCGGGCGTGGAGACGGTAAACACAATACATCGTCGTGGTTCTTTGGTGGACACAATTAAAGAATTTGAGGGTGATGCTGATATTATCTTCATGGGTAAGCGCGGTGAACACGCTGATATGGATTCTGTATTTTTGGGTTCTAACCTAGAAAAAGTCGCACGCGCCGTTCATAAGCCTTTATTCGTCGTGTCCTCAACCGTGCGTCCAATCAAACGTTTTTTGATTGCCTATGATGGTAAAGATAGCGCGCAAAAGGCCGTGGAATACGTATCAACCAGCCCTCTATTCAAGGGACTAGACTGCCACCTTTTGGTTGTTGAAGGCGGCAAGAGTGGGCCAGATACAAGTGCCGCAGAAGAAAAATTAAAAGAGACCGGGTTTGCGGTTACTGTTAAGCGTGAGCAAAGCACGCACCCAGACCAGGCTATATCTTCTTATGTCGCAGATCATGAAATTGACCTGATGATAACAGGCGCTTACAGCCATTCACGAATTCGTAGTATATTGCTCGGCAGTACCACAGCATCTTTGATTAAGACTTGCCACATCCCCATACTTTTATTCAGATAAGCATTATAGATTTAGCTGTCTCGCGGCGCGCGGAATATCTGCGCTACGCCCCCTTGTGGAATACTTTTAATTTGTCAGAAAAATCTTGGTTTGATTTTACAAAACACTGTATAGTCTGATTCATTCATAGAGTAGACACTAATGGGGTAAAACGCATGGGGTTCAAAAGAACAACCGACGGACGCGTATTTTTTCAAGGCGCGCAAGGCAGTGCCAACGACGCACCTGCGCAAAAAAATCAACAGCAAGAACAGCGCCAGCCACTGACAAGCCCGCAAGGCGGTCAAAGCCAGTTGCAAATTTTAACGCTTTTAAAATCGCTAAATGATCGCTTGAAGACAACACAAGCGGAGCGTAATTACATGCGCAAACAGCTGGAATCATATCGCGAAGTTATTGAAGGCTTGGAAGATAAAGCTGATCGCAATGAACAGGCTTTTAAAGTCTTAGAGCAAAGCCTAAGCGAAAATCCAACCACTGCTGCGCCGCAACTTCAGCGCACCGAAGAGCTGATGAAAGAAACGCTCAAGGAAATGGCGCAAACGCGTAAGCTGATGCTTGATGTGGAAGATAAGGCGGAACGCGCCGACCGCAACGTGGCTAGTTTGCAGCAAATGCAACAAGAGCAAGCCCAGAGAATGGCGAAAAGCACCGCGGGCTATGCACAAATTGTTAAGCGCCTAAAGGAATCCGAAAACAAACAAGATGATTTAGGTTTGCGTTTGGAAGAAACAGCGTCTGAGCAAGCAAAGCTAACGCGCAAAGTTGATAAGGCCGTTGAAGATCGTGCGCGGTTTATGCGTAAAATTGAGCGCATCGAAGAAACAGTTATCCAAACGCGCGATGCATTAAATGCAAAAGCCATGGTGCTTTTGACTGATCAGGGCGCTGGCGCCGTTGAAAATTTACTTGAGGATGAGCAAACATTAGGCGATGCGCTTCTCAAAAATAATCAGGCATTAGAAGCTGAAAAAACTTTAGCGCCCGAAGAAACGGTTCACATTCAGGCTGGCGAACAGCAAAAATCTTCATCAGCCTTAGGCGTCTTTATTGCACTGCTTTTGATTGGTGCGGGCGCTGTCGGTTGGATTGTTAGCCAGATGGATATTTCATTAAACTCGATCACGCCTCAGCAAGAGGCAGCCCTAGAAGCGCCATCGGAGGCTAGCTTGCAAACTCCAGAGCGTGCAGCGCCACCAGAAGATTGGCGCATAGAGCGTAATACTGATGCTTTTGCTGAAGCGCCGCAAACGAGCGCCGCGCAAGACGCTGCATTGTCGCCAGCGCAAAATCAAAGCCTTAATGCGTTAGATGATATCGGCGCAATGAATGTTGAAAATGAGCAAGATATTCTAAACCTTCTTGAAGATAACCCAGATGCGGTTGGTGAAGCGCTCAATGAAATTGAGCCTG
>CAKZMN010000160.1 GCA_937128575.1 uncultured Alphaproteobacteria bacterium
CTTAATTCAGCCCGGCAGTTTTTGTGAAAAACTTCCTGCGCCTGTGTCTGAAATTGAAATAAACCCTGCACTATTAAAATTGGGCTGGGCGGATATTTTCGGCATAAAAAAACTTGTGTCGCATAAGGGTAAATATGATCAATGCAAAGCTGATTTGGAAACCGCAAATGGCAAGTCAGCCGCCTTTAAGGAAACGCGCTGCGGCGCAGAGGTAAGCGGCTTTATCACTGGGCTCTACGCCAGCGACCACGTCCATAAACCGAAGGCAAAATCCGCGCCGCATTGCGAGAAGCCTATTGAGCGTCTTTATGATGGCATTAACCCGGCCGAAACGATGTGCGCCAAAGCGAGCACTGACCCAATGTTGGTGGCCAAGGTGTTCGTCAGTAACTATGAACTGATCCGCGGCGACCCAGGGTTTTTGGGTAAGGTCGATTTCTTTGACCCGGGCGCGCTGGGCGCAGTTGGGTATGAAACCATCTATCGCGGGTTTCTATGCCGTAATGCATTTGAAAAAAACGGTAGCAGATAAAGCTTATTTTATAGCTGCAGCGCTTTGCCTTAAAATATTTTCAGCCTCTTGCGTGTACGATCCATCATCCTGATGCAAAACAACGCCCGCATGAATTTCGGCGGGAGATTTCTTATGTTTCCAGCAGCGAATAATCACGCGTTTCGCAGGCTCTCCGGCGCGTGGCCATAGCGGAATGATTTGCAACGCGCCGAATCGTTTTCCAATCGCGAGAATGATTTTCTGCACCATATCGGCGCGGTGTATCATCGTGAGAGAGCCTTGTCCCTTCAGGCAATCAAACGCGCAATTGATCCAATCTTCAATATTTATATCGGTGCTATCATGCCCCAAAGCTTTGGCGCGTTTTTCGGAAGGGGAGGGAGAGTGCGCACCGGCCTCCATATAAGGCGGGTTGCAAATAACGTCGGTGAAATCTTGCTGTTCAAAATCACGGATGTCGGCGCATATAAATAATGCGCGCGCGTTCATCTCATTAAGCTCTGCGTTCTTTTCTGCAAGCTCTATGTGGTCGCTTTGTATATCAACGCCCGTGAGATCCACTTCAGGCAGGCGGTAAAGCGCCGCAAGACCCGCCCCGCCAACGCCGCATCCTAAATCTAAGATATGCGCGCCAGACTTGGCCGGACATGCCGCGGCCAACATCACAGCGTCTAATCCGGTGTGAAAGCCGCCCTCGGCCTGTAACAGGCGCACGGCACTGCCTAAAATTCCAATATCCTTATTCGTCATAAATTTAGAGATACAGCATATCGGATTAGATATCTAAGTCTATTTCAAAATAGAGTGGGAGGAGAATAAATTGAATTCACCGTTTTTACTGCTGATGGGTAAATCCATCATTTGGGTTAAAAACATCACATCAAGCGCGTTGGTGAATAAATCTTGATAAAGGCTAGCGGGCCTGTTGCCGTTAAAGATGTTGTTAGATGCAATGCGCGGCGTAGGCTTAGTTGGCGACTTTGTTTCGGCGGGCGGCGCGGGTGAAGCAGGAAGATCGCCTTCTAAAGAAAACTTCTTATCAAAGAAGGCGTAAACCTCATTCAGGCTTTTGGCCTCACCAGTACTCGAATTGTAAAAAACATTTTGATTGGCCTTCGCGGCCTTGGGGAATAGATAGGCGGCCTTTTGCATACCATCATCGGCTTTGGCGTTTAAGAAGGCCGAGGCCTGTCCCGCGCCAAGAAAATGCGCAAAATATAATTCGGTTGAGCCAATTTCAACATCACTATTAACATGAGCGCTCAAAAACTGTTCATTGTCAGAAGCAAATTCAGCCGCCATCAAGGAGGCTGCCCGCGGGTCATTCCGTAAGTTCAGGATTTCGCCGCGGGTCTTACCATCCGTGTTTATTCCGTGTTTGTCACCGTGCTTATCAATCATACCCATCCATGTGCTCTCAATGAATTGATATAGTCCGCTCGCACTGCTGGTTTTGGCTTTTGCTTCTGGGTTAAAACTGCTCTCAGCCTTGGCTTGCTGCAATAAATAGGCAAAATCGACCCCTGTCTTTGCGCTTGCCTGCTGTATGGCATTATTCACGCGGCCTGGCGCCATCTGTGAGAGGGCGGCTAAAGCGTTGTTTTGTATAGTATTTGTTAAACTTGCCATGAGATAATGCTTTGAGTGTTAAAATATTTTATACTTAAGTTCCAATAAGTGATTTGCAATCGCTATGCCAGATAAGGACGCCCTATGAGCTATTATAACCCGCCGATCGACGACATGAATTTTTTATTAACGCAAGTGCTTGATTTTCATGATAAAAATTGTGATGCGGAAACTGTTGATGCCATTTTAAATGAAGCCGCGAAACTGGCGCGCGATGTTTTAGCGCCGATCAATGTAACGGGCGATCATGAGGGGGCAATATTGACAGATGGCAGTGTTAAAACCGCCTCTGGCTTCAAAGAAGCATACGCCCAATATCGTGATGGCGGCTGGAACGCGGTGCCGTTTGAAGAGGAATTTGGCGGACAGGGGCTACCCTGGGCACTGGCCTTCCCCATTCAAGAAATGTGGCAGGGCGCGAATATGAGCTTCGGTCTGTGTCCGTTGCTTAATCAAGGCGCGGTAGAGGCCATTTCAGTACATGGAAGTGATGAGCAAAAGGCGAAATATCTGCCCAATCTAATTTCCGGTGAGTGGACCGGTACAATGAATTTAACGGAGCCACAAGCCGGTTCTGATTTAGGGCTGTTGCGCAGTAAAGCCGAACCACAAGGCGATGGCAGCTATAAGGTGTCCGGACAGAAGATATTCATCACCTATGGCGATCATGATATGGCGGAGAACATTATTCACTTGTTCCTTGGTCGCACGCCAGATGCACCGGATGATGTAAAAGGCATATCGCTATTTATCGTTCCTAAATTTTTAGAAGACGGCAGCCGTAATGCCGTTGAGTGTATTGGGCTGGAGCATAAGCTGGGAATCCACGGATCGCCCACTTGCACAATGGAATTTAGCGGCGCAACCGGGTATTTGCTTGGCGAAGAAAACCAAGGCCTGAAATGTATGTTCACCATGATGAACAACGCACGCCTTTCGGTTGGTTTACAGGGCGTGGCCATCGCGCAAGCGGCCTATGATCATGCGCTGGCCTATGCTGAAGAGCGCGTGCAGGGCAAGAGTTTTACAACGGGCGAACGCGTGAGCATTAAAGATCATGCAGATGTAAAGCGCATGTTGCTAAGTATGAAATCTCAAATTGAGGCAGGGCGCGCCTTAACTTACGATGCGGCTATTGCTCTTGATCAGGCGCATAAGGGTGATGCAGCGGCGAGAGCCAAAGCGGATCTTCTAACGCCGATTGTAAAGGCCTGGTGCACAGATATGTCCTGTGAGGTTGCTTCAACAGGAGTGCAAATTCACGGCGGCATGGGCTTTATAGAAGAAACGGGCGCGGCGCAATTCTATCGTGATGCGCGCATTCTGCCAATTTATGAAGGTACCAATGGGATACAGGCGGCTGATCTAGCGTTTCGTAAGGTTTTGCGTGATGAAGGTTCCGTTGCGCTTGGTTATATAGATAGCCTGAAAGGGCATGTTGAGGATGTTTACATCGCCGCGCTTAAGGATGCCACGGGCTTTATAATTGAAGCCGGGAAAGATAAAAACTTCGATTTAGTTGCCGCGGCTTCGACTCCATATCTCAAGGCGTTTGGGTATATAGCGGGCGGCGCGATGATGGCGCGATGCGCTGAAAAAGCAGAATTAAGCGAGAATGAAAACTTCGCCAAACAGAAAAAGCAAAGCGCCGAGTTTTATAAAAACAACATACTGCCAATGGCGCTTGGGCACCTAAAAGCGTGTGTTGAAGGATCTAATTTTAACGAATAAATACCGAGCTTGGATATAGTTTCTTTGCAAGTTGAGGATCCCGGCATGAAATGCTAGCGCGTTCATGAATGGCGATATTCAATTGCGGGCCAGGCTTGCGCTTTGACATCCCGTAAAGCGTGGCAAAGGTGTTGGCAAAACACTCGCAATAGGGCTCCGCTTCAATGTCATTGGGCAGCATGGCGATAGATGACATGCACTCACCATATCGCACGCCTGCTGTATTTACGGCGCTCTTGCACTGATTTTCAATATTTAGTCGAATGGAGCTACCGCTGATTTTATCTTTACGCTCAATGCGCATATCTAAATATCGTGAGGATAGGCAGTCGCAATTATAATACTGACTTAAATGGGGGGTGGTTTTACACTCTTCATTAAAACCCATGGCCTCTTCAATATATTCATCGGGAATGTCTGAAAGAGAATCTGTTTTTTCCGGCGTTGTTGTGGTTTGCGCGCTCTCTTCTATGGGTGCGTTAACACCCAAAAGCTCATCTAAAGGCGCTTGAGCAATGGCCTGTCCCTGAAGGAATGTAAGCGCTAAAACCATCAAGCCAAACAAGTAATATTTTTTAATAGAAAACGAAGAAATGCTCATAGATCAATTATATCACTTTTAACGATAAAAAGTGAATTTTGATGAAGCTAAGTAAGTAATAAATTCAGATTAGCTTTGGCCTTTAACGCGCTTCCACAAGCCTTGGAAGTTAAAACCTTCGGACCCTTGAGCGTTTTGATTCTCAGGCTTTAGGTTTTTCATCTGCTGTTCTAGTCGCTTTGCACGGCGTTCTTGCGCGCGTTTTTCGCGTTCCTTCAGCTCTTCACGAAGCTCTTCAGCTTGTTTTTGAGAGAATTGGCTAGTGATCAAAACTTGAGAGGCTTGTTTTTGCCATTGATCACGCTGCGCTTTAAGGTCTTCAATCTGCATTTCAGCATTTTCAACTTGAGCTTCCAGCAGCTTTACACGCATTTTCATGCGTTCCATTTCCAACATAGAAGAGGCTTTTTCAAGCTCTTGCTCAACGGCTTGGCTCTTATTTTCTGAAGGCTTAAGGCCCATTGCACGATCTAGCTCAGACACGTCAATAACGCGGCGTCCATTGGCATCTAGCTCATATGAAAGCTTGCCATTATTCATAGCGCGCTGAATTGTTGATTTTGATTTTCCGGTGAGCTCGGCCGCTCTTTGTGCGCCAACTTTCGCCATGGTCTGAACCTCTTTATTCTATGGAATATTCAATATGCCTAGCATGACCAAGGGCATTGATCAAGAATCAATTCCATAAAAATACACAAGCGCTGTGCATAGTAAGTGTAATGAAAAATTAGCTCGCGTTTTTATCCATTTGTGTGCTGAGCAATTGCGAGAGGCGCTGCCACTGCGCACCAGAGAATAAGTGCGCATAAATGAACGGTAACCAGCCTTTTTCGCGTAGCTCTAGGAAATCCTTATCCGCCAGTTGAGCCAGCTTCTGCTCATCAATGATTTTAAAGCCAGAGAAGTTAATGCGCTGATTGCCAGCGACATTGATTTGCGCTTCGCGTTCAACCAATAGATCTTTTTCGATCAGGGTTTTGCTGAACTCGGTCGTTTGCTGTGCGGCTGCGTGATAGGACTTACAAAATTCTAGTGCGTTTTGCGCAAGCTCGGTCGGTTTACCTTCTTTATCGAAGAAAGGCTGTTTGCCTTTTTCTTCAACTACAGAATCGTTGTGATCAACGCATAATGTTAGCTGGTCGCCGCCGGGAAGTTCTGAAAAGATAAAGGGATAGCGACGAATGTAGGCGGGAATATAAGCATCTTCCCAGCCTCCATCTTTGCGTAAAAATAGATTTTCATTATCTCTAAGGCCTAGGATTGCAACAGGCGTTGCGTTTCCATCTGGGCTGAAGGCAATGGGGTAGAAATGGCAAATTTGTGGCATTTCTATTAAGTTGACGGGAACCGCGTTCACGCCATCTGTGAATTTAAAGCCAAAATCTTTTTTCAAACCCAGTTCACCGTGCGCTTTGGCATCTAAAGGTGTTGGGTTTTTATAGAAAAGCGGCAGGGATCCAGCGTCTTGAGCGCCTGTTTCTGTCTTTTCGCCCTTATTTGCTTTGTCTGTTTTATTTTTGGCCATGATCTGTCCTTTTGACTATGTGATCTAAAATAACGGTAATTATTATAGGGGATTAAAGCAGTTTGCAGCAAAAGTGCAATGTTTTTGAGTATATAAGTATAAATGTACCGATAAAAGGTAAATTTATTACTAAGCAGGGCTCTATCTAATATGTTTTAAAAGAAGACTTTTAACATGAAACGAAATTGTTTAAGCTCCGAAAAACATTGATAATAAAGGCATATAAGGAAAAATAATCATGCGCGTTGGAATGGTTGGCACAGGATATGTAGGCTTGGTTTCGGGAACATGTTTCGCGGAATTTGGTATCGATGTGGTATGCTGCGATAAAGACGCCAGCAAGATTGAGCGCCTTGAAAAAGGTGAGATTCCTATCTATGAGCCAGGCTTGGAAGATTTAGTCGCTAAACAAGTTGATGCTGGCCGGCTTTCATTTACCACCGATCTTGTGCAAACCGTGCGCGGCGCAGACGCAATTTTTATTGCCGTCGGTACGCCCGCGCGTGAGGGCGATGGCCATGCCGATATGTCATATGTTTACCAGGCTGCGCGTGAAATTGCTGCTGCTCTGGATGGCTATACGGTTATCGTGACCAAATCCACTGTTCCGGTGGGCACCGCGCGCGAAGTTGAGGCTATAATCACAGAAGAGCTTAAAAGCTTAGACAAATCAGACGTTGAATTTGATGTGTGCTCAAACCCAGAATTTTTGCGCGAAGGCGCAGCCATTAACGATTTTATGCGTCCGGATCGCATCGTGATTGGCGTTGAAGCAGAACGCGCCAAAGACATTATGAAGGCGCTATATCGCCCGTTATTTATCAATGAAACACCAATGGTCATTACAAGCCCAGAAACTGCAGAGACAATCAAATATGCGGGTAATGGGTTCTTGGCGATGAAAATTACCTTCATTAATGAAATTGCCAATTTATGTGAGAAAACCGGCGCAAATGTGCAAGAGGTAGCCAGAGGAATTGGTCTTGATGGGCGCATTGGATCTAAGTTTTTGCACGCTGGCCCAGGTTATGGCGGCTCATGCTTTCCAAAAGACACACTGGCTTTGACGCAAATTGGCCAGAAATACGGCGCGCCGCAAAACATCATTGAGACCGTTGTTTGGGTAAACGCAGAGCGTCAAAGATCTATGGCAGACCGTATAATTGATGCCTGCGGCGGTGATGTTGATGGTATGCGCATTGGTATTTTGGGCGTCGCATTTAAACCCAATACGGATGATGTGCGCGAATCTTCTGCGCTGGCGATTATCCCTCTACTTCAGGAAGAGGGCGCAAGCATAGCCGCCTATGATCCTGCGGCAATGGAAGAGGCAGCAAAAGAGCTTGAAGATGTGCAGTGGTGCACGGATGCATATGAAGTCGCCCAAGACGCAGACATATTGGTGATTATTACGGAATGGAACGAATTCCGCGCTCTTGATCTTCAGCGTTTGGGTGATGTTATGAAAGCCAAGCGCTTAGTTGATTTGCGTAACGTTTATAAAATTTCGGACATGGAGGGCACGGGCTTTCACTACGTCTCTGTTGGGCGCAGCGAGGTTATGCCCGCCGCAACGGCGTCAATAAAAAAAGTGGCTGATTTATAGCTGCGTATTTAAGGCTAAAAATGCTATTGTCATACATCTAAACGCCCAAAAGGATTCTGGTTTTTGTATAACTATCTAGACGAACTCGAAGCGCAAACTATCTACATTATACGCGAGGCTTATAATCGCC
>CAKZMN010000161.1 GCA_937128575.1 uncultured Alphaproteobacteria bacterium
TTGGATCATTTAAGTAAGCAACACGGCAGCGCAGCTGAACCGACGCGTATGACACTTAAGCGTAAGACAACCAGCACGCTAAGTGTTGGTAAGTCTAAAGAAGTGAAAGTAGAAGTACGTAAAAAGCGCACTTACGTTAAGCGTAGCGATGTTGAAGAACAGCAGCGTCAAGCGGAAGAAGAGGCGAAGCGTCTTGAAGAAGAAGCACGTCTGAAGCGCGAAGCGGAAGAAAAAGCAGCGGCTGAAGCCAAAAAAGCGGCTGAAGAGAAAGCGCGTAAAGCTGAAGAAGCGAAAAAAGCCGCTGAAGAAGAGCGCGTTCGTCGTGCAGAACAAGCGAAGAAAGAAGCTGAAGCACGCAAGAAAGACGAGCCAGAACTAACTGAAGCTGAAAAAGCGGAAGCAGAAGCGGCTCGTCAGGAAGAAGAGCGTCTTCGTAAAGCGCAAGAAGAAGAAGCGCAGAAAAAGCTTGAAGAAGAAGCAAAGAAAGCGGCTGATGAAGCGCGTAAACTTGCTGAAGAAAACGAGCGTCGCTGGAAAGAAGAAGAAGAGCGTCGTAAGAAAGAAGAAGCTGAAGAAGTTCACTTGCACTCTAACCGTTATGCTCAAGAAGCTGAAGACGAAGAAGATATGCAGGTTGAGCGTTCATCACGCCGTCGTCGTAAGTCGAAGAAAAATGCGGGTGAGCATCTTAAGCAAGGCTTTAACAAGCCAGCTGCACCTGTAGAGCGTGTAGTTAAGCTGGGCGCAACCATCACCGTTGGCGAACTTGCAAGTAAGCTTGCAATTAAGTCTAACGAAGTTATCAAAACGATGATGAAGATGGGCGAAATGGCAACCATTAACCAAGTACTAGACCAAGATACAGCGGTACTAGTAATTGAAGAAATGGGTCATAAGTACGAGCTTGTTAACGACAACGCACTTGAAGATGAGTTGCTAGCAGACGGCATGGGTGGTGAGAAATCAACACGTGCACCTGTAGTAACCATTATGGGTCACGTTGACCACGGTAAGACATCACTTCTAGATGCGCTTCGTCAGACAGACGTTGTAGCCGGTGAGGCTGGCGGCATTACGCAGCATATTGGCGCCTATCAGGTAAATATGCAGTCCGGCGATAAAATTACGTTCCTTGATACGCCTGGTCACGCGGCCTTTACCGAAATGCGTGCACGCGGCGCAGATGTTACGGATATCGTTGTGATTGTTGTAGCGGCGGATGACAGCATCATGCCACAAACCATCGAAGCCATCAGCCACGCAAAAGCGGCCGAGGTTCCGATCATTATCGCGATTAACAAAATTGACTTGCCTGCCGCCGATCCGGCGAAGGTGAAAACGCAATTGCTTCAGCACGACATTGTTGTTGAAGATCTTAGCGGTGACGTGCAGTGCGTTGAAATTTCTGCGAAGAAGAAAACCAATTTGGATAAATTAGAAGAAGCGATCTTGCTGCAATCTGAAATTCTTGAGCTTAAGGCCAATCCAGATCGTGAAGCGCAAGGTTTTGTTGTTGAATCCAAATTGGAAAAGGGTCGTGGCTCCGTTGCTACTGTGCTTATCCAAAAGGGTACGCTTCGCATTGGTGATGTTTTTGTTGCTGGCGCCGAGGTTGGTAAGGTGCGCGCGTTGATCAATGATCATGGCGTAAATGTTGACCACGCTATTCCCGGGCAGCCAGTTGAAGTGTTGGGTCTTAATGCCTCCCCCGATGCGGGTGATCAGTTAAGTGTTGTGAATGACGAAGCGAAGGCGCGCGAGATTAGCGAATATCGTCAGAAGAAACGCAAAAAAGAAATGGCCATTAAGGCCGTTAAGGGCCGCACAACGATTGAACAGTTGCTTGCCCAAAAAGAAGCCGGCGAGATTACGTCTCTACCGATGATTATTAAGGGTGATGTTCATGGCTCCGTCGAGGCGCTGGTTGGATCGCTTGATAAAATGGTTGAAGATAATGAAGGCATCGCCGTGCATATGTTGCACACCGGCGTTGGCGGCATTACCGAATCTGATGTGACGCTTGCGGGTGCATCTAACGGTTTGATCATTGGCTTTAATGTTCGTGCAAACGCACAGGCGCGTGAATTGGCGCAGAAGAACGGCGTAGATATTCGTTATTACAACGTGATTTACAACGCGATTGATGATGCCAAATCTATCCTGACCGGTATGCTTGCGCCAGATGAGCGCGAACAATATCTAGGTAATGCGGAGATCAAAGAGGTCTTTAACATCACCAAGGTTGGTAAGGTTGCCGGTTGTATCATCACCATGGGTATGGTGAAGCGTGGATCCAAAGTGCGTCTATTGCGTGATGATGTTGTTATTCACGAAGGCATGCTGAAAACGCTTAAGCGTCACAAGGATGAAGTGAAAGAGGTTAAAGAAGGCGTCGAATGTGGCATGGCCTTTGAAACCTATGATGACATCAAAGAAGGCGACGTAATTGAGTGCTTCGAGATTATCGAAGAAGCCCGCGTCCTGACCTAAGCTCATTTAAACTGAAGGTTTTTTGATTATGCGCCCTCCCCGTCAAAGCGGCCCATCACAACGACAATTGCGCGTGGCTGAGCAATTGAAGCATATTATTGCGGAAACGATGCAGCGTGGGCATTTTGGCGATTCTGTTTTGTTGGACGCGGCGGGCATTACGGTGTCTGAAGTGCGCACAACGCCAGATCTTAAGAACGCGACGGCCTATGTTATGTCGCTGGGTGGTCAGGATATGGATCGTATTTTACCGGCGCTGAATGAAAATGCGCATGTGTTTCAAAAGGAAATCGGCCGTCAGGGCGCAACGAAATTCACCCCGCGCGTAAAATTCAAGCTAGATGAAACCTTTGGCGAGGTGCAGAGAATTGAAGATATTCTGCGCAGCGTCCATATCCCTAAAGATGATCCCGAAGATAGCGCCGAGAGCGAGTAGTCATGGGGCGCAGACGCAAAGGCGATAAGGTTGACGGCTGGGTCAATTTCGACAAACCTCTTGAAATGACATCAACACAGGCCGTTGGCAAAATTCGCTGGCTGTATAATGCGCAAAAGGCTGGGCATGCGGGCACGCTAGACCCGCTTGCTACTGGCATTTTGCCTATTGCTCTGGGGGAGGCGACGAAGACTATTCCCTTTATTCAAGATTCTCTCAAGACCTATGAATTTACCGTTCGTTGGGGTGAACAGCGCGACACCGATGATATGGAAGGCGACGTGATCGCCACATCTGACCACCGCCCTGCCCGCGCGGATATAGAGGCTGGCCTGCCTAAATATATTGGCCACATACAACAAACACCGCCAAAATTTTCTGCGATTAAAATTGATGGCAAGCGCGCCTATGATTTAGCGCGCGCCGGTGAAAAAGTTGAGATTAAATCTCGCGAAGTTTATATCGAAAGCCTTGAGCTGTTGGAGGTTCGAGAAGACGAGGCCGATTTCACAATGCTATGTGGCAAGGGTACCTATGTGCGGGCGATTGCGCGGGATTTAGCGGAAGATTTGGGCACGAAAGGCTTTATTTCTGCCCTGCGCCGCGCCCAAGTTGGTGCGTTTAATACGGATCATGCGATTTCTCTGGACAAATTAGAGGAATTGCGAGATAGTGCCGCCCTCAATGAGGCTTTACATCCTATCGAGACCGCGCTGGACGACATCTTGGCGCTGGCCCTGAAGGAAGACGAAGTGGCTAAATTGAGGAATGGGCAAGCTTTGTCCTTTATCTCTAAACCTGATTTTTCGCGTTTGCAAAAAGCCGGTATAGAGAGCGAGACAGAAGCCTTTGCAACATTTGACGGTAGAGCTGTTGCTCTGGTTCAGATTGATGGTGCAACGATTAAACCTGTTCGGGTCTTTAATATTTAAATTATAAGGAGAAGACGATGTCGATTACTGCCGAAAAGAAACAAGCGGTTATTAAAGAATACGCTACTAAAAAGGACGATACGGGCTCACCGGAAGTTCAAGTTGCGATTTTGACAAACCGTATTAATGAGCTGTCCCTGCACATGCAGCAGCACAAAAAGGATTTCCACAGCCGTCGCGGTCTTTTGGCCATGGTTGCTAAGCGTCGTAAGCTTTTGGACTATCTAAAGGACAAAAACGAAGATCGCTATAAAACATTGATCGAGTCTTTGGGCGTTCGTCGCTAAGACTTTTGTAAAGATGATAGAATTAGAAAAGGCCGCTCAGATGATGCGGCCTTTTTTGTTTAAATCTCTAAAACACATTCTAAGATTTTATTGTTTTCTCGCACATGCATAAGAAGCGTCTGGCTGTTAAACACATTT
>CAKZMN010000162.1 GCA_937128575.1 uncultured Alphaproteobacteria bacterium
AAACAAATCACGAACATTTTATTAACACCCCCGTCAGAGCCACTGAGCGCGGTAATGCGCTGATCTATGTTTTGATTGCGGTTGCCCTGTTTGCCGCGCTCAGCTTTACGCTTGGGCGACAAACCAACACGAATGAAGCGGGCGGCTTGTCCGATCAAAAGGCTGATCTATATGCGACGCAATTAATCAGTTACGCGGCGCAGGCCAAATCGGCGCTAGATCAAATGGGTTTTACGGGCACGGAAGCGAATGATTTTGATTTCATGCTGCCCACCGATGCCAATTTTAATACGGGATCGCATATTCATAAGGTTTATCACCCCGCGGGCGGCGGGCTTAATCCCGGGCGCATTCCCGATTCGGCGGCGACCAGCGCGATTACCGATCCACCAGCCGGATGGTATATGGGCCGATTTAATAATGTGCAATGGACAGAGACAGTCGGGCAGGACGTTATTTTAGTGGCGTATCAAATTAAACGTGAAATATGTGAGAAAATTAATTTAAAGGTGAATGGTTCCGCCACCATTCCTGCAATCGATGATTCCATTCGCGAGACCATGATTGATGATGATTTATATACTGGATCAAATGTTGATTTATCGACAGAGCTGGCGGGGGATATTTGCCCAGAATGTGATCATGTGCCTAGCCTGTGCGTACAAAACCAAGCAGGCACGGCCTATGGATTTTACAGTATTTTAGCGGATCAATAGCGCGTATAAAATTCGATCACGGCTCTTAATGCATCTAGTCCATTTGATTTGATGGAGCTGGTCGGGATGATATTGGGGAAAGCGGCGGCGTATTTTTTAAGCTCTTTTTCAATGTCGCCGATCATGAAGGCCAGCTTTTGATCCTTAATTTTATCTGTTTTTGTCAGGACAATGCGGTAGGCAGCCCCTGCCTCATCTAGCATTTTCATGAGTTCGCGGTCAGTGTCTTTCAGGCCATGGCGAGAATCAATCAAAATAAGTACGCACCGCAATGTTGGGCGCCCGCGCAGGTAATCACGGATTAATTGATTCCATTCTTCCTTTTGCGTCTTGGAAACCTTCGCATAGCCATAGCCCGGCATATCGACCATATAAAGCAGGCCGCCAAGATCGAAGAAATTGAGCTGCTGCGTCCGGCCGGGTGTGTTGGATGTTTTGGCCAGGGTCTTGCGGCCCGTTAATGCATTGACCAGCGTTGATTTACCAACATTAGAGCGACCTGCAAATGCGATTTCCGGACGATCGGCATTGGGCAACTGATCTAGCCATGCAACGCCGAGCACGAAGTCACAAGGGCCCTCAAGAAGCTTGCGGCCCGCCTCCAGATCTAGCTCTTCTTCGTTCATTTTTTCTTCTTACTTTTTTTCGGCTTGGGCGGCTTTATCGGGCCGCTTGGCGGGGTATCGTCACCATCAAGGGCGTCCTCAATTTCGTCCTTTGCCATTTCGCTTAAGGGGTGAACATCCGGACCTTGCTCGATCGCTTTATCCATGCGCTCTTCCTCGTCACTTTGACCGAACAAGTGAATAGGCACATTGAGCGATCGCATAATAATGATTTGCTGAAGCACACCGATGATCGCGCTGAATGTCCAGTAGATCACAAGGCCAGAGGCAAAGCGTGACAGAGCATAGGTGATAATGAAGGGGAAGTAATTCATCATATCGCGCTGCAGCTTGTCCTGCGGCGGTGGGTTCAGGCGTTTTTGCATGATCATCGCCACCAACATTACACACGGCCAAATACCGATATGCAGCATGGATGGCGGATCCCATGGAATGAGGCCGAACAGGTTAAAGACGCTTGTCGGATCGGGCGCGGACAAATCTTGAATCCAGCCAAAGAACGGCGCGTGGCGAATTTCAATAGTCACGAACAACACCTTATATAGAGCAAAGAAAATCGGAATTTGCAGAAGCATCGGCAAACAACCCGCCATCGGATTTACGCCCTCGCCTTGATAGAGCTTCATTAGCTCCTCTTGCAATTTTTGTTTGTCATCGCCATAGCGTTCACGAAGTTGCGCCACGTGCGGACCAACCTTTTTCATTTTTGCGAATGAGCGATATGACGCGTTGGTCAGCGGGAACACGGAGCCACGAATTAGGATAGTCAGTGCGATAATCGCAAGACCCACATTACCAATCAAGCCGCCAAGGAAATGCAGGGCGTAGAAGAATGGAATGGAGAGGAACCAGAACCAGCCGAAATTAACGGCGAGGTCAAAGTTTGGAATTTCCAAATCTTTTTCATAGCCATTTAGAAGCAGGTATTTTTTAGCGCCCGTGAAGACATGGCTTTCAATTTCGCCAGACTGACCAGGTTCTAGGGCCAAAGCGGAGCCAACGAAATCAACTTGATAGCGGCCCTTATTTTCCTTGTCCTGACGCGTGCCTTTATAGCCGAAATTGTATTTTACGTTTTGACCCTGCGGCGGAATGATGGCGGTGAGCCAATATTTCTCAGTAATCGCCGCCCAGCCACTGTCGGCTTCGCGGGTTTCTTTTGCATCATTGCGCAGATCTTTATAACCAATTTCTTCTAAGGAATTACCGATATAACCAATTGGCCCTTCATACTGAAGCCAACTGCCTTGGAATCCTTCGGGGATGCCTTGCTGTGAAATCAGGCCGTACGGATAAAGCGTGATTTTTTTGCCTGAGGTGTTTGTGACCTTTTGCTTGATATTAAACATGTAGTTTTCATCAATGGAGATTACGCGCTCGAACCGCACGCCCGCGCCGTTATCCCAAGCGAGTGTGATGGGCGTTTCGGGCGTTAATTTATCGCCACCAAAAGCGCGCCACTGCGTTTTTGCGTTTGGCACTACCGTATTTTGTTCAGCCGCGACCCAACCATAATCGATGTAGCGTGGGTATTCAGTTTGATTGGGGGAAAGCACGTGAATATTTTCATCTTTTTCAATAGTTTCGAAATATTCATTCAAAGCCACATCATCGATGCGTCCGCCCGTTAGAGACAAGGAGCCGCGCAGTTGTTTATTTTCAATCATCAAGCGCTGGCCTTCGCTGACCACTTCTTCACGTGGTAGAGGCTCAAGCGTTACTTCACCTGCTGCGACTTGCTTGGCTTCTTTTTGCGCCATTACCGCTTCGGCTTGCCGCACCTGCTTTAGGGCTTCTTTTTGCGGAGCTAGAACAAAATGGTCGTAGCTGAAATATACCATCACCGCGAGCACGAAGAAGATAAAGAGCCTCTTCAGATCTTGGGGGTCCATTTGATCGTTGTTATT
>CAKZMN010000163.1 GCA_937128575.1 uncultured Alphaproteobacteria bacterium
TCGTATAATCCGCGTTCCAAGAACAGTTCGAACGTATCGGCATCTAAAACTTCTGCCCATTTATAGCTGTAATAGCCGGAGGAATATCCGCCCGCGAAAATATGACCAAAGGCGCATGACGTATTAATGCCCATGCGCGGGAACAGCGCGGTGTCTTTTGTTGCCTCCGCTTCAAACGCATCAACATCGGTGATGGTTGCGGGGTCGGTTGTGTGCCAGCGCATATCCATTAAACCAAGGCCAGTTTGACGAAGTCCGCCATAGCCCACCATGAAATGCATAGAGGCGCGGAGTTTATCAATCAGATCCGTTGGGATTTTCTCACCTGTTTCATAATGCTCGGCGAACATATCCAGCGTCTCTTTCTCGTAGCACCAGTTTTCCTGCACCTGTGATGGCAGCTCCACAAAATCCCAAAGCACGTTTGTGCCAGACAGAGAGCGATAGGTCACTTGCGACAATAGACCGTGAATAGCGTGACCCATTTCATGGAACAGCGTCGTGACTTCTCCGTGCGTTAGCAGTGATGGTTTTTCCGGCGTTGGTTTGGTGAAGTTACACACGATGGCGGTTACGGGGCGCTCCACCTTGCCGTTAAACAAACCTTGCGCGCGGTAGCTGGTCATCCATGCGCCGGGTTTCTTGCCCACGCGCGGGTGGAAGTCGGCATATAATGTGCCGACGAAGCTGTCGTCATTTGCGTTATACAACTCGAACGTTTTTACGTCTTCATGCCACACGGCGTATTTATCGCTAGCCTTAAATTTCAGGCCGAACAGTTTGCTGAAGTGATCGAAGCAGCCGCTCAGTACTTTATCGAGTTGCAGGTACGGGCGGAAATCTTCGGAAGAAAAATTGAATAATTTTTGCTTCAATTTCTCAGCGTAATATCCAACGTCCCATTGTTTTAAATCATCCTGCAGGCCATGTTCTCTCGCGAAGTCCTGAAGGTCTTTTAAATCTTTTTCGGCGGCGGGTTTATAGGCGGCTTTCATTTTTTCAAGGAACGCAAAAACCGTTTCTGGCGTTTCGGCCATGCGGCGCTCCAGCACATAATGGGCGTGCGTGTCATAGCCCAAAAGATTTGCGCGTTCGTGGCGCAGGGTAACAATTTTCAAAACATTATCTGTGTTGTCGTATTCATCGCCGTAGGCGCGGGCGCCAAATGCGCGCCACATTTTCTCGCGCAGTTCCCGCTTGTCCGCATATTGCAGAAATGGGCCGAAGCTGGGGTAGTCGAGATTGAACAACCATTTGCCGTTCATGCCCTTTTCATCAGCCGCGTGCTTTGCCGCGCCAATCGCGCTATCGGGCAGGCCGGATAAATCATCTTCATTATCAATGATCAGCTCGAAACTCTCTGATGATTTACTAACATTATTCATGAAAGACGGGCTGAGGGTTGATGTTTCTTGCGAAATTTCACGCAGGCGCGCTTTTTTATCATCATCCAGCAAGGCGCCGCCGCGCACGAAATCTTTGTAGTCATCTTCTAACAATGTGCGCTGCTCTGTGGTCAAATCTAGATTGTCGCGCTGGTCATATACGGCTTTCACGCGGGCGAATAAATCCGCATCCAGAATTACATCACTAGAGAAGGCCGCGCTGATCGGGCCAATTTTTTGCGCTAGTTCGTGTAGATCGTCGCCGCCCATGGCGCTCATTTGATTGTAAAATACACTGGTGACTTGCCCCAACATTTCAGAGGCGCTCTCCATGGCGATGATGGTGTTTTCAAAGTTCGGCTCTTCGGCGTTATTTTTTATCGCTTCTATATTGGCGCGGGCTTCCTCGATGGCGGTTTCAATGGCGGGCATGAAATGCTCATTCTTAATTGCGTCAAAGTCCGGCGCGTGGTTTGGTAGAGATGAAATTTGAAGTAGGGGATTGTCGCTCATGTGATATTCCTTTTTGTTCACTTGCCATACTTATATGGAGCAAATTTGTGTCCGCGCCAAGGTCTGAACAGTTTGATGATGTATATTTTTTTGCGAAAGATGGTTTGGCAGAAACGCGCCATGTGTTTCTTGATGGTAATGGCTTGCCCGGCGCGTGGCAAGATAAGTCGCATTTTGTAATCGCAGAAACGGGATTTGGCACGGGGCTTAGTTTTTTGGCCGCCTATTCCTATGTGTACGACTTGGAGAAAAAGCCTTTGGCCATTGTGTACTTGCCCTATTACGAAGACAATTCTTTTAATGAAAAAGAACTGGAAGAATTTCTCATGCGCTTGGCT
>CAKZMN010000164.1 GCA_937128575.1 uncultured Alphaproteobacteria bacterium
GTCGGTCTGGAACGCTTTGTTATAAGCCTCCAGTATATTTGCGCCAACGGCTACGCCGCATGGGTTGGCGTGCTTAATGATCGCAACGGCGGGCTCAGTAAATTCAGCAACCAGCTCAAAAGCGGCGTCTGTATCGTTTAGGTTGTTATAGGATAGTTCTTTACCCTGAAGTTGCGTTGCGCGCGCCGCGCCTGGGCGCATGCTGTCATCCACGGTATAAAGCGCTGCGCTTTGGTGCGGGTTCTCGCCATAGCGTAAGGTTTGCTTAAGGTTTCCAGAGAAGCTTATGCGGCGTGGATAGCCAAAATTCTCATCCATCTGGTCAACAAACCAGCTAGCGATGTTTGAATCGTAGGTCGCGGTTAATGAAAAGGCCGTTGCGGCCAATGATTTGCGCGTTTTATGCATCACTGCGCCGTCATTGCTCTGCATGTCGTTTAATACTTTGTCGTAGTCTTGTGGGTCTGTAATTACGCTAAGGAAGGCGTGGTTCTTTGCCGCCGCGCGGATCATTGCGGGGCCGCCAATATCGATGTTTTCAACGCATTCATCGAAATCCTTGCCGCCCTGTACGGTTTCAACAAACGGATATAGATTAACCACCAGCATATCAATGCCAGAAATATCATTCTCTTCCATCGCTTTTACGTGGCTTTCATCATCACGGCGCGCCAGCAACCCACCATGTACCTTGGGGTGCAGCGTCTTAACGCGCCCGCCCATGATTTCAGGAAATCCTGTGAAGTCTGATACGTCCGTGACCGTAAGACCCGCCGCCTTCAAAATTTTCGCTGTACCGCCCGTGGACAGTAACTCAACGCCAAAATCAGCAAGCTTCTTCGCAAACTCTTCAATGCCATCCTTGTTAGAAACAGAGAGTAGGGCACGTTTGATTTTTGTGGCGCGTGGATCGCGTATGACGTTATCGCTCATGGAAGATAAACCTTAATTTCAAATGTTTGGTGTTTCGAAAGTCGTTTTAGGCATAAATCTAACCAGATGCAAGGGGGCGGCGCGCAAAAGCACGTCTTTCACACCTATAATTCAATTAATTGCTGAAATGTGACTAAGTAGCGAGTGTAAACAGCCCGTCTTTACCCTTAACGGGCGCAAAAACATCCGTGAGGCCTATCGTTGTTTCTTCTTTACCCAAAAACAGAAAACCATCCGGCGCGAGTTGCTTGCTTATACGCTCCAGCACATCTGCCTTGGTTGCATCGTCAAAATAACAAAGAACGTTGCGGCAGAAAATAACATCGAAGGCGCCGACTTTATTCATGTTTTTGAGCAAGTTAAACACCTTGTGTTCAACAATGGCTTTGGTGTCTTCTGAAATGCGCCATTTACCATCTTCTTGCGTGAAGTGCTTTACCAGCATTTGAACAGGCAAGCCGCGCTGAACCTCCAGCTGTGAATATAACCCCTCATCAGCTTGGTCTATCGCTTCGGTAGATAGATCGGTTGCTTTGATGGTTTTA
The DNA here is from genome assembly GCA_937128575.1 of uncultured Alphaproteobacteria bacterium. Lineage (GTDB taxonomy): Bacteria > Pseudomonadota > Alphaproteobacteria > Micavibrionales > Micavibrionaceae > JAGRKE01. The sequence goes on from CAKZMN010000164.1 coordinate 1,479, forward strand.
CGCCACTTCGCAAAACCGGGGGCTTCAATTTCTTTCAAAACCATAGATAGAGAGTAGGGCTCTTGACCACTGGACGAGCCTGCGCACCAAATATTGATCTCTTTTTCTTTGGCGCGTTTTTCTATCAAAATAGGAAGGACGTGATCTTTGAAAATATCAAAGGGCGTGACGTCTCTGAAAAACGAGGTTTCATTGGTGGTCATGGCCTCAACTATGTCATGTACCAAATTTTTATCCGGAACCCCCTGCAGCGCCACGGTCATGGCGTCTAGCGATAGAAAGCCCCATTTTTTAGCAACCGGGCTAAGGCGGGATTCAAGTAAATATGACTGGTCAGCAGAAAGATGAAGGCCGGAGCGCTCTTTCAACAACTCTTTATATAAATCAAACTCTATAATTCTCATATTTTATATCACTACAATGAATCGCGCTGGGAGGGGCTGGGTTGGTGTAATTGTTGCTGTTTATAAAAGGCCTATTTGATTGAACTTAGATTCTAAAATCTCATTATCAAAAGGCTTCATTATATATTCGTTCGCGCCCGCATCTATGGCGCGCTGTATATGTGTGAAATCATTTTCTGTGGTGCACAGAAGTATCTTTGGTTTTGCACCATCATCCATTTCACGAACAACCTCAAGAAACTCAATGCCGCTCATGATCGGCATATTCCAATCCAGTATGATGGCATCAGGCATAGAAGCTTTACAGGCTTCAAAAGCCTTTTGACCGTCTTCGGCCTCGGAACATTCAAAACCCAAATCTTCTACAATCCGGCGCGCCACTTTGCGCACCACGCGACTATCATCAATTACAAGGCAGGTTTTCATGAAAGGGAAGTCCTTCGTCGTTGGCAGGTTCGAAATTGATCATGATATGATCAAAGATAATTATGCACACTGTTTAGCGCTTTGCATACATTGAAGTTTAAGAAATGCTGCGCGGGGCTTTGATTATAAACGCCGTGCCTTTTGCGTTATCTGAGCGCACAGAAACCGAAGCGCCAATTTCTTCAAGGCTTGTGCGCACAATATCCATGCCAACGCCGCGCCCTGAAACCTTGCTCACCTCATCTTTTGTAGAAAAGCCAGCCTTGAAAATAAAGCTTTGGATCTCTTCTTCTGACATTTCTTCTAACGCCTCTGCGCTTGCTAAATTATTGGCCTGAGCGCGCTGTTTTATTTTATCAATCGCAAGCCCCGCACCATCGTCACACACCATCACAATAATGTTATCGCCTTCGTGACGCGCCTCAAGAAACACAGTTCCGGTCGCTGGTTTGTTCGCGGTCTCTCTTATCTCTGGCGCTTCAATTCCGTGATCGCATGCATTACGAACCAAATGAACCATGGGCGCTTTAAGCTTCGCCAAAACGCGATGGTCAAGCTCCGTATCATCGCCGCGCGTTTTTAAATTGATGCTCTTACCAAGCTTTACGCTCAGATCGTTGATGATGTGCGGCATAATGGCCCACCCATCAGCAATAGGTTGGATAGGAGGCTTAATGCCTTTTTCTGGCTCTGCGCCAGTTTTGGTGATGCTTTGAATGATATAGCGAATGGAGGTCATGGCGTCATAAATCGGCGCTAGACTCTC
>CAKZMN010000165.1 GCA_937128575.1 uncultured Alphaproteobacteria bacterium
TCAGGCCCGTATGGCGGCCCCGTACTGGGAGGACCTGGAAGGGCATCTCGAGAGCTCGCCGGCGAACTTCATCATGGACCTCGAGACGCCGATGATGCTCATGCACGGCGATGCCGACGGGGTCTGCGGTGGAGCCCACGTTATTTGCCCCTGTGAAAATCCAGTCGCTGCCGTCATTTACGCCTGTTGGGCTGTTATATTTAAGGCCTGCGCCGCGTACATCGAATAGCAAGCAATCTGGGAAATTGGCATCTGCCGCGTCGTCACAATTGGCGTTTGTGTAATCCGTTGCGGTGGTTGTGTTTTCGAAGCTGAGGTCGTTTTCAGAAATTCCGCGTAGTTTCATTTCCTGAATAGAGGCCTCGATCCCTTTGGCTTGGCGGAGTACTTTGCCCGCGCGAATGCGTAGTTGTTCCACGTCGCCGCTTTGGTCAACGGTACTGCCGGAGCGCGTTAGAACCATTGTGATTGCGCCAATCAGTACGATAGCAATCATGATAAACCACAAGACGTTTCCGCTTTCTGAGGTTTTATTTGTACGGGGGAATTTTGTGTTTATCTGTGTTTTCATATGGGCAGTATAGCGAAGGCTTCGTGGGGGCGCTATGGATTTTAAGTTTTCCGCTAGTCTAGCCATTTTTCCAAACGATCACAGGCTTCGTTCATGTCGTCCGCGCTACCGGCGTAGGAGATGCGTATGGTTTTATGTCCGCGTCCTGTATCAAAATCGGGGCCGGGCGTCATGGCGACTTTGGCCTCGTCCAACATGCGGCGACAAAAATCTTCGCTGTTGTTGGTGAGGTTATGGGCGTTGATGTAGAAATAAAATGCCCCTTGCGCAGAAGACATATCGCCAAAACCAAGTGCAGGCAGGCGCGCGCGTAATATATCGCGATTGGTTCGATATTGCTCAACGTAGCTGTCGAGCACATTCATGTGATTAAAGCTTTCAAGGGCTACATGTTGGGAAATGGTTGGTGGAGAGACGAATAGATTTTCGGCCAGGCTTTTTATGCGCGACGCCATATTTTCAGGCGTGATGAGCCAGCCCAAGCGCCAGCCAGTAAGCGCGAAATATTTTGAAAATGTGTTGAGGATTAAGGCGCTGTCTGAATATTTCAGTGCGGTTTGCGCCGGCGTTTCATAGGTGATGCCGTGATAAGCCTCGTCTGAAATTAAACGCACATCGTTATTGTCGCACCAGCTGCAGATGTCTTTTAATGTTTCCTCATTAATCATCGCGCCGGTGGGGTTGGATGGATTTGTGATGATGATGCCATCGAATTTTCGGCCGC
>CAKZMN010000166.1 GCA_937128575.1 uncultured Alphaproteobacteria bacterium
ATGGCGATATACGGCTTGAACCCCACGCCGGACGCCCCCAATCCCATGCGCCCCGTTGTGTCGCTTCAGGTGCCCGTCATCCGCACGCGCATAGTTTACCCTGGCGCAGTGGTTGGGTATAGCGCAACGTATCGTTTTGAAAAAGAAACGCCGCTGGCTACAGTGTCTGCGGGCTATGCTGATGGCCTTTCATGGTCACTGGAAAATAAGGGCGCGCTGTATTTTAAGGGATATAAATGCCCCATTCGCGGGCGGGTCTCTATGGATTTAACGACCGTTGACTTATCAAGCGTGCCAGAGAGCGAAAGACCTAAGCCGGGTGAATATATGGATGTTCTAGGCCCCGACCAAAGCGCCGATGATTTGGCGCAAGCGGCCGGCACGATTGGGTATGAAGTTCTGACGCATTTGGGTCAGCGCTATGAACGACACTACCTTAATCAAGACGCTGATTAACGTCGCGCTCCACAGAATCTTTCAGTGCGTCAAAATGCGAATCGCTTAAATTGGCGGGCGAGTCACCCGCGGTGCATATTTGGGTCATGCGCATTTCTGGCGGTAAATTTTCATCACTGAGCGGTGCAAAACCCCCGTAATATTCAGCCGTGAACCTGAAATCCCACCATTCCTGCGGCAGAGGCAAAAGCGGCATATCAAACGCCGCCGCGGCATCAATCATGGCACCGGTTAGGATGGCGCGGTTCTGGCGCACTTCATCGGTTAAACCGATGTAATCACGATGCGCGGGGTTGTGCGCGGGCGATGGGTCTTCCGCCAAGTGATCAAAAACAGTACCCATATCCAGCATTTTTCCATCTTCATCAATCAAAGACAAATCAATCGCCATCCCTCTGGGGTGCGCGCCGCCGCCGGGCGGGGAGAGCAGGCGGTTGGGTTGTTCCAACCAATGTGGATTGGCGCGGGCAATGGGGCTGCTCGCCATTAAGCTTTGCGCCTCTATCGTGCGCAGGCCATCATACAAAACGCTGACATGGCCATGGCGCTGATGAATGCTGCGCGCGGCCAAGAGCGTGATTTTAGCCAAATCAACATGCAGCCACAGGCGCGCATTATCGCCGTAAATTTTACCAAAAATATTAGGCGCAGCGCTTCGCTGATAAGCGAGCTCAATACGGATCGGATGCTCATCAGAAAACAAATCCATAGGCACCAACATTTCGGGTGAGATGATTTTTCCGCCCTGATCCATAAAATTCCTTATATTTACTAGCGTTTAGCTCTGGACGAATATCGCTGTTTCTATTAGTCTTCAAGCCTTGAGTTTTCAAAATAGAACAAAGAATCATGGCAGCAAAGCTAGAAAATTTTCCTGATCATAAAGATAGCCAGAAATCTGGCGGGCCTGTTGGCTTTATTTTTAATTTTTTTCAGGCCGTTGGTGGCGCAATCCTTGGGTTTTTCCAAAAAATTGGCCACCTGACGGATTTCGCCCTGCGCTCTGTGGCGCATTGCTTTATGCCGCCGACATTTTTCAAACAAATCCTGCGTCAATTGGTGGATATTGGATATTATTCCCTTCCGGTTGTGGGGATGACCGCGCTGTTCACTGGTATGGTGCTGGCGCTGCAATCCTATACAGGTATGACCCGTTTTAACGCAGAGAGCGCCATTGCCGGCGTTGTGGTTTTGTCGGTTACGCGTGAATTGGCGCCGGTTTTGGCGGGGCTAATGGTGGCGGGGCGCGTTGGCGCGGCGATCGCGGCGGAAATTGGTACGATGCGAGTCACGGAACAAATTGACGCTCTAACGACCCTGTCGGTGAACCCGTTTAAATATTTGGTCGTGCCGCGCATTATTGCGGGCACATTGACCCTGCCTATTTTGGTGTTAATCGGCGATATCATCGGCGTGTTTGGTGGATATGCTGTGGCGGTTTATAAGCTCGACTTCTCCGCTGGCTCATATATTTCACAAACTTGGGATATTTTAGAAACCATGGATGTTGTATCCGGCTTGGTAAAAGCCGCGGCCTTTGGCTTTATTGTCACGGTGCTGGGTTGTTATCACGGTTATAATTCACAGCGCGGCGCGCAAGGCGTGGGCGCGGCCACAACCAACGCGGTTGTTTCGGCCTCTATCATGATCCTTATCTTCAACTATATCATTACGCAGATCTTTTTCTCATGAGCAGTGCAAAGACCAAAACAAACCCCGTGAACAAGCTGAAATTAACCGGCGTTCATAAATCATTCGGCAGCAATCACGTTCTAAACGGTGTGGATATTGCGGTTGAGCCGGGTAAATCATTGGTTGTGATTGGTGGGTCGGGCTCGGGTAAATCTGTGATGCTGAAATCTGTTTTGGGGATCGTGCAACCGGATCAGGGCTCCATTACCGTTGATGGTCAAGAAACTGTTGGGCTGGGGCCTAAAGACCGTGATGCGGTTATGCGCAAATTCGGCATGTTGTTTCAAGGCGCAGCTTTGTTTGACTCAATGAAGGTATGGGAAAACGTGTCCTTTGGTTTAATGCAGGGGCGCGGCATGGATAAGCGATCCGCCCACGAAATCGCTATTGAGAAAATCACTGCGGTTGGCTTAAAGCCAGAGGTTGGCGATCTGTATCCTGCGGAAATCTCCGGCGGTATGCAAAAGCGCGTTGGTCTTGCTAGAGCGATCGCAACAAGCCCCGAAATTATATTCTTCGATGAACCAACAACTGGCCTTGACCCGATTATGTCGGACGTGATTAATGACTTGATCGTGAAATCAGTGAAGGAACTGGGCGCCACGGCGCTGTCAATTACGCATGATATGGCGTCTGCGCGCAAAATCGCCGATCATATCGCGATGATTTATGAGGGGCGCATTATATGGCACGGCCCCGTGGATGATCTGGATCATTCAGGCAACGAATATGTTGACCAATTTATACATGGGCGCGCGGATGGTCCGATAACGCGCCGCACGGCATAAACTGAAAACGAAACGCACATGAAATATCTTTGGTACGGATTTTTAGGATTATTCTCGCTAGGCTTTCTTGGCCTGATCGCTGGTGTTGTTCTGGTGGTGGGTATCTTTAGCTATTTCGGCAATGACCTCCCCGACCATAGCCAGCTTGCAGATCATGAGCCGCCCATCGTAACGCGTTTATATGCTGGGGATGGTCGCTTGCTCGCGGAATTTGCGCAAGAAAAGCGCGTTTTTATGCCTATCGAGAGCGTGCCAGACGTCGTAAAAGATGCCTTCATTGCCGCGGAAGATCAAAATTTCTATGAGCATGAGGGCGTGGATATTTTCGCCATCGTGCGCGCGGTGTTGATGAATGTAAAAAGCTTAGGCACCGGACGCCGCCCCAAGGGCGCATCAACAATCACGCAGCAGGTTGCAAAGAACTTCCTGCTCACCAACGAAGTTTCTTATGAGCGTAAAGTCAAAGAAGCGATTCTAGCCTACCGCATGGAAAAGGCCATTTCTAAGGATCGCCTGCTGGAGCTATATTTGAACGAGATTTTCCTGGGATCCAGAGCGTACGGCGTTGCGGCTGCGGCTTTACAATATTTCGCAAAGCCCCTTGATGAGCTTACGATTGCAGAGGCGGCCTATCTGGCGGCTCTGCCGAAGGCGCCGAATAATTACCACCCCGTGCGCAACCGTGAAGCCGCCATTGATCGTCGCAACTGGGTGATTGGCCGCATGTTGGATGATGGATATATCGAGGAGGCACAAGCCGACCTCGCGAAGCTTGCCCCACTTGAAGTGGTAGAGCGCAGCAAAGAAGAAACCGTTAAGGCGCCATTTTTTGCCGAAGAGGTTCGCCGCGATCTTGCGCAAACCTATGGCGAGGACAGCCTGTATGGCGGTGGCTTGGCCGTGCGCACAACCATTGATCCGGTCTTGCAACAAATTGCAGAAACCGCAATGCGTGATGGCCTGCAGGCCTATGACCGTCGTCATGGATATCGCGGCCCCGTTGCACATTTCGCCAGTATGGATGATTGGTCAAAGAAAATATCCGGCATCGCCACGCCGCAGGGGCTGCTTACCGAATGGAAGCTAGCCTTCGTGCGTGAGACTTCTGCCAATGAAGCCAAGCTTGGGTTTGAAGATAAAAGCAAAGGCACGCTGGCGCTTAAAAATGCAAAATGGGCGCGTAAATGTTTGGGCGAATGCTATGCGCTTGGCCCCGAAATCACAGGCGTTAATCAGGTTGTGAAACCCGGCGACGTTATTATGGTGTCGGCGGTGAAGGACAAAAAAGATTTCTACGAACTGCAGCAAGTGCCATTGATTGAGGGCGGTTTAATCGCCATGGACCCGCATACGGGCCGCATTTTGGCCATGCAAGGCGGGTGGAGCTATCGCTACGGCGTGAGTGAGTTTAACCGCGCGGTGCAGGCCCAAAGACAGCCCGGATCGGCCTTCAAACCATTTGTATATTTGGCGGCGCTTGATAAGGGCTTCACGCCTGCAACGCTTGTTCTGGACGCGCCATTCGCCATCGAAGATCGCCCCGGACATTTCTGGAGCCCGACCAATTATTCCAAGGAATATTACGGCCCGACGCCGATCCGCGTGGGCGTTGAAAAATCTAAAAACCTTATGACGGTGCGCCTTGCTGACTTCCTCGGTATGGACATCATCAGCGCGTACGCCGCGCGCTTTGGCATCACCGAAGACATGCCGCCGCATCTATCTATGGCGCTGGGCGCGGGTGAAACCACGCTGCTGAAAATCACGGCGGCCTACGCTGTTTTGGTGAATGGCGGTAAGAAGATTGAGCCGACATTTGTTGACCGTATCCAAGACCGCTACGGCAAAACCATTTTCCGCCACGATGCCCGTCCATGTCAGGACTGCGGCAGCTTGGTAAAATGGCAGGGGCAAAAAACGCCCGAACTGGTTGATAACCGTGAACAGGTCACCGACCCGCGCACCGCCTATCAAATGGTGTCGATCCTGCAGGGCGTGGTGCAGCGCGGAACCGGCGCGCGCATTGCCTCTCTCGGCCGTCCGCTTGCGGGTAAAACAGGCACAACAAACGAATCCAAAGATACGTGGTTTATTGGTTTCTCCCCCGATTTGGTGGTGGGTGTATTTGCCGGCTTTGATGACCCGCGTTCCTTGGGTAAGCGTGAAACCGGATCATCCATCGCGGTGCCTATCTTTAAGGACTTCATGGGCAAGGCGTTAAAAGATGAGCCAATCTTGCCCTTTCGCGTGCCGCCCGGTATGCGTCAGGTGCAGATCAATGCATCAACCGGCGTGCGTGCGCAGCCCGGCGATAAAAAGGTAATTTGGGAATCGTTTGTGACAGGCACAGAGCCAACAAACGAGATGTATATCCTTGATGGACGCGGCATTAATCTAATGCCATCCGTCGCGCCAGAGGTCGGCAGCCCCGCCCAGCAAGCCATCACGGGCACAGGCGGTCTGTACTAAATCTAAAAAATATTGAGTGAGCGTTTTAGGCGTTAAGCTTATCTGCAGTTTCAATGAAGGCCTTAATCAGGTCATTCATCATATTGGCCTGCATGTCATTGGTCAGCGCGCCATTATCATCAAACGCGCTAAAGCCGTTAGAAACAGCCACCTGCTGCGGCAAAACATGAACGGCAATATTGCCCAACATCATGCGCAAGGGCACAAGGCCGCGTATACCACCAAGAGCGCCCGGCGTGGCCGCAGCCAGCGCCGCAACCTTACCTTTATAGGCAAGCAATGGCGGCTCATCCTTATTGTCAGGATCGGGGCGAGAAATCCAATCAAGCGTGTTTTTGAGTAGCGGAGAAAAAGAGCTGTTATATTCCGGGCTCGCGATGAAAAATCCATCATGCTCCGCAAATAATGCCTTAAGCTTTTTCGTATTTTCAGGAAGGCCCTGCGCATCTTCTAAATCACCATCATAGATCGGCATGTCGTAATCTTTAAGATCAATGAATGTAGCCTGCGCGCCTGCTTTTTCAGCCAGATCACGGGCGTGCTGCGCCAATTTTTTATTGATAGAACCGCTGCGCGCGCTGCCTGCTAGGAATAGTAATTTAGCCATATGTTTTGGTGCTCCTGTTTAAATACGGGAACTACATATAACGTGATGAGAGAGAAAATCAAAACCGATTTTTTTTAGATAGGGCAAAGACCCTACGTAAAAATAATTGGAGCGAGTGAAGGGATTCGAACCCTCGACCTTCTCGTTGGCAACGAGATGCTCTACCACTGAGCTACACTCGCATCACGGGTTTAGAGAAGTCGGAATATAAAGAATTTGAGAAACAATGCAAGCCTTAAAGGCAATTTTTTTAGTAAGCGTCGCCAACCTTGATAAGGGGGACTTTATAGCCAATTGGCTCATGGTCATCAAACAATACATAAACGATGACATCCGGGCTTTTTTCGACCGATGGCACGATGTTCAGCGGGATTTCGTAATGCATTAAATCGCTCTCAAGTTCCTTGTCCTTATAAACAAGCATCATGAGGCTTTGTTCGCGGTAAAACTCCACGCGTTTGACGATATCGGGCATTGGGCGGTCACTGACCATCAAAACGCCGCCATCTTTCAATATGCTTAATTCTACATTCATGTTGTTGATCCTGGATTATTCGTCAGATCGAATGTTGCGGTTAGTGGCTCTGGCGCGGCTTCTGGCGCAACAAAGGCACCGCCTTCGCCGATCATGCCATAGTCGCGACCGGGCTCTGGCAGGGCAGGCGGTTTGTGCGGTGTGGCCTCGAACCAGCGCTGGACGATCGGGTCGCGGATGTCGATGACACCGGGTTCTCCGCCGCCGCCACCCGCGGCGTAGGCTGCAGATGCAAGCAGGCTCGCGGCGAGGGTCAGAGATACGGGCAGATGGTGAAACTCAGGCATAAAGGCCCCCTGTTTTGACGCTGACGTGAGGCTGCTGCGGTTCCGTCAGCTTGTTGTGGCTGCTCGAAAGCCTACGTCATGCCTGTCCCTGCTCAATTCGCATTCCGGGAAACTGGATAGCCAATAATCGAATAGCTGGGACTGCGGAGTTGTGCTGTGGTCACAGTCAGAAACCGGTCTGTCGGGGGAG
>CAKZMN010000167.1 GCA_937128575.1 uncultured Alphaproteobacteria bacterium
TAACAATCATAGGCATGGGGCTTATTGGCTCCTCAATCGCCAGAGCCGCGCGCAAAAGCGGCATTTCTTAGAAAGTCGTCGCCGCAGATGCCGACTCGTCTGTTTGCAGCGCGGTTGAGACCCTAAAGATTGCTGATGTCGTAACCAGTGATATCCGTCAAAGCGTGATTGGTGCGGACTTGGTTGTTCTGTGTGTGCCCGTTGGCGCGTTCGCCGAAATTGGTCAGGTCATCGGCCCGGCCTTAAAGCCCGGCGCGGTGGTCACGGATACAGGCTCGGTTAAGCAATCAATCATCGACAGTTTCCAAGAATGGGTACCAGAAAGCTGTAGCTTCGTACCCGGTCACCCCATCGCAGGGACGGAACATTCCGGGCCCGAATCTGGATTTGCGGAATTATTTGAAAACCGGTGGTGCATTCTAACGCCCTCACCAGATACGAATATTAAAGCCGTGGAGGCCGTGACCAAATTCTGGGAAGCCTTTGGCTCCCGCATTGAAATTATGGATCCGCAGCATCACGACTTGGTGCTGGCTATCACATCACACTTGCCGCATTTAATCGCCTACACAATTGTAGGCACCGCGGATGAGCTGGGCGATGACATCAAATCAGAAGTGATTAAGTTTTCTGCCTCTGGCTTTCGTGATTTTACCCGCATCGCGGCGTCCAACCCCGTTATGTGGCGTGATGTGTTTTTGAATAATAAGGATGCGGTGCTAGAGGTGCTGCAGCGCTTTACCGAAGACTTAACCGCGCTTCAAAAATCTATCCGTCGCGGCGATGGGAAGTATCTGTTCGATACCTTCACCAAAACCCGCAGTATCCGCCACGAGATTATTGATCAGGGCCAAGCTGATTATAAGGCTCCAGGGGGGGTAGTTCAGGAAGGTACTCCTCCTGTTGTTGCAAAACCGGCAACTGAGTAATCGGTAGCGGCCCCGCATAAAGCGTTTGCCCGCGCTGCGTAATGGGCACGCGCACCACATCATCTTCATCCGTGAGCGCATTAAACCCAGCAGACATAAACAGCGCGGCTTGCATCTTGATGATTTTCTTCGCCGCCAGCTGCATCAGAAACAACTGCTGCTGTTCCATCTCAACCATTAAGTCGAGCTTCGGAATGGGTTCCTGCGTCAGGTCTATATCGCCACTAATGCGCGCGATAAAACCATCTTGCGTAATTTCACTTTGCATCACTTCAATGGAATTCTTGTGTGGCTTTATTTCCGCGCTTAAACCATCAAGTGTAATGGAGCTTGGCCAATCAATCGACTGCACCTCAATAGGTCCAGTTAGGATTGAAATTGGTGTGAACGGTACAGGCCACCCTTGTGCATGCAGGACTTTAATATCCACCTCACCATCGGGCGTTTTGATGTTCTCTTGTAAAACATCCAGCTTAATTGGGCCCGGAAAACCAGAAATCACAGGCATGGCAATATCCGTGGTGCGTTTTAAATCAGTCATGAACTCAACATACTCGGCTTCTACGCGTTCCGCCGTTTGAAACCACATATAGCTGTAACCACCAAATAACAGCGCCAGAAACACAATGATACATAAGGGGGATTTCTTCTTATTCGTTTCGTCCATTTTCGCCTCGTTCATTAATGATAAAGAATGCTCTTCTAAGTCTTTCGTCAAATTGCCCATAAATTCATCTTTTGACAAGCCCGGTGCGATTGCGGGTAAAAACTCAAACACGGCGCGCCCACCAGATTTAAACCATCCAGAGCGCGGCCAAAACATGCCGCTACTGGTCGCCATCGGAATAACGGGCAGGTTCGAAATCTCCTGCATACGGAATATTCCGCTTTTATAAGGTTTGTCTTTAATGGTCTGGTTCGGCCAAACGCGCGTGCCTTGAGGAAAAATAACAATCGGGCGCAGCTGTTCTTTGATGCGTAAAACACCCTCATTAATTGATTGTTTCGCAAGCGCTGGCGTGGTGCGATCAATCGCAATTACGTCGCTCTTCTTAAGAAAATATCCCCATAGCGGAATGCGCAGCAATTCCTTCTTCAATATAATCGCCGGATCATTGAGCAGCAGCCGTAGCTTAAATGTTTCGTAGGTCGACATATGTTTCGCCGCAACCAAAAACGAACCATCCTGCGGTACATGTTCGCGCCCGCGCACTTCATAGCGCAGCCCCAATATAAAAAACTCCAACCCATAAATCAGATAATGGTATCCCTGAATAACCATCAAATATAATTTACGCGGCAGTAATAGCGCGGGCAAAAGCGCAAAGCAGCAAATAATATTCACCAAAATAAAGGCAATATTAAACAGGCTGGAACGCAGCCATGACCGTTTAAGCGGATGTCTTTTATTCATGGTCATACTCGTGATCATGATTGTGATCATGCCCCTGATGATCATCAGGCTCAGGCGGCGGAGTTGGGGAGAATATCATGCTGGCCCAGCGCACCAATGTTTTGTGATATTCGATAGAGGATATAATCCAAAACCATAATTTCCCGGGCGTGGCATCGGGCTGCACAATTGGGTGCGGAATGATCTCTATCTCTGGCATAGCGTTTTTAAATTCAATTAATGATCGGTTCATGTGAAAATTGGCCGTCACCAAACGTATGGATGAATAATTATGCCGCGCTAGCCAGATCTTAGTTTCTTCAGCATTTTGCTGCGTTGAACGCGCCTCATCTCCAATGCTAATGCAGCAAGGAGGTAGGCTAACATCGCTGCGCCATTTATTTTCAATGTCTTTCACGGTTACGCCAGGGTGAACGCCGCTAACAAATAAGTGTGAGGCCTTACCCGAGGCAAACAGCGTTAGCCCTTGTTCTATGCGCTCTCCACCGCCGGTTAACACAATAATCGCGTCTGTGGTTTTGTTGGCGTCTTGCGGTCGAATGATCAGGATGATCAATATGAACAGCGCAAGTCCCGCCGCCCAGATAATAATACTGCGTAGCGCCCAACTCATGATTTTTTTGAAATTATTATTCATCACATTGTTTTACGGCATAGCCGATAGAACGCGCAAGACCGTAAAGCGCGAAGCGAGCGCCGCAATCAAACATGCAAAGCCCGGAAGGGCGATTAATGCAACAATATGCACCGCGTTCAAATTCATATCCGGCAGCATGCCTCCTTCTGCATCACCAGAAACACCATTGATAATCAGCAAAATAATAATCCCCGCAATCGTACCGGCCAATGCGCCTTTAATGGCTAATATCAGGGCGTGGCGCTGAAATTGTTTGGTGATGTAGCCATCGCTTGCGCCCATAAGATGGAGCAGCTCTACATCTTCGCGGTGAATGGCCATGCGCGCCCGCACGCCGCCCGCCACCGCAATAATCGTGGTCAGCGCGATAATCAGCGTAATAAAGCTCGCCGAATATTGTAGCGCTCCCGTCACCCGCAGCAGCGATAATAACCACGTCTCATGCGTATCAATGCGGATATTGTCGTTAATCAGCGCCATATCTTTCGCTAGTCCCGTCAAAACCTCCGGCGTGGAAACATGCAGCTCAACCGAAACAAGACCGGGCAGGGGGATGTCATCCAAAACCATGTCATCACCAAGCCAAGGTGAAATAAGCTCCTGAATATCATCTTTTTCGAGCATCACAGCCGATTTAATCCCCGGATTACCTTCTAGTGATTTCAAAACTTTATCGGTAAAGCCTTTGATTTGCTCAGAGCTTCGAAGGCTGCCATCACTTTTCTCAGCAGGAATTTCAATCGTCAGCTTATTCTCCAGCCCCGATGACCATCGCTTAGTCATAGAGCTCAACGCGAATGAGCCCGACATCGCCAGCACGGCCAAAAATGTCATAAGCGCAATCAGCAGCACCAAAAAGTCAGCGCCATCATTTTTGTTCAGCGGAATATCATATTGGCGCTTGGATGAACTGCCCAAACGGCGATCCTTTTTCTTGAATAACCCCAACATCAAAAAACGCCCTCGATCTTTTTCTGTATCCAGTGCTTTTTCTCTTCAACTTTTAAACCGCCCTCACTGAGTGCAAGGCGCGGATGCCCGAACTGATCCATAATGTGCTGGCTGTGGGTTGCTACAACAATGGTGGTGCCCATGCGGTTTAGCTGATCAAACAAATTCATCAACCGCACGCCAATTTCATCATCCAAGTTTCCGGTCGGCTCATCGGCCAGTAATAATTTCGGGCGCGCAATCACTGCTCTGGCAATCGCCACGCGCTGCTGCTGTCCACCGGACAGGGTCGGGGGCAGGGCGCGCTTATAATCACCCAAGCCAACCCATTCAAGCAGCTCATCAACATTGTTCTGAACTTCTTTTTCCGGCCTGCCAATAATCCGCAAAGGCAGGGCGACATTATCAAACGCGGATAAATGCGGCAGCAATCTAAATTCCTGAAACACCACGCCAATGCGCTGGCGGATCGAGGCTAATTGTTCCCGTTCCATCTGGTTAATGCTCTTACCAAACATAGTGATTAAACCGCGCGTGGGCTTGCGTCCCAAATACATTAGGCGCATCAATGATGTTTTACCCGCGCCGCTAGGGCCGGTCAGAAAATGGAATGAACCCGGCTCAAGCGTGAAGTCGATATCGCTCAACACCTCTGGCCCTACGCCATATCTCAATCCTACATGCTCAAATCTAATCAATGCTTTGCTCTTGGTTTAATTAATTACGAACAACATCTCTGGGCTTTTGCTTGTCCAGAACATATTGAATGGCTTGCGCCTGTTTATACGGGTTGGCAATCGCTCGTGCGGCGTCAAACGCCTCTTGCAATTTTTCGCGGTCTGCCAAAATTTTTGAAATATTGCTATAGGCCTTATTACGGAAGGCCGCGCTCTCAATCATTTTAATGCTTTTCATCGCCGCGTCGAAATTTTCTTTCTCTGCCTGTATCTCTGCTGTCTCGCCATAGGCCTTGTGACGAAGTGCATCATTCTCCATATCTGCCGCTGTTTTCCATGCGCCCTCATTATCACCGGCAAAGGCCTGCGCCATCGCGATATAGGTCAAAGCAATCGCGTAGGAGGGCGGATGTGTGATGTTCTCGCTCTCCGTCCGTAATCTGGCGAAGATAGAGCCAATTTCCTCTGGTGAGTAAGGCTGCGCCGCCGCCGCCATACCAATTCCGCGAATGGTCAGGGCCTTGGTGTCTGGCGTTTCAATTTTATTGAAAACAGCAATCGCACCATCAATATCCCCATCAGACGCCAGAGTCTTGGCAATTTCACGATATGTTTGATCCTGCCAGCTTACCGTATCTATTTTATCCGCGGCCCCCTGAAGTGCATCAAGCATACAGCTACGATTCTCTACCGTGCAGCTCTGCGCCTGCGCGACTTGCGCGCCGCTCATTTCCAGGCCGATGTCGAACCCCTCTTTCATACCAAGTTCATGCACAACGTCTTGTAAATCCTCCTTTTCAACATTGACCGATCTAACATCTGCCACTGCTTCAGCGAGTGCCAGGCGGTCCGGGTTGATATCGGTGATCACCACATGGCGCGCGCCGGCATGTTTCGCCACCGCCGCCGCCATGATGCCAATGGGGCCTGCGCCGGTAATGAGTACATCTTCACCAACCATTTCAAAAGACAGGGCGGTATGAACTGCATTTCCAAATGGATCGAAAATTGAAACAACA
>CAKZMN010000168.1 GCA_937128575.1 uncultured Alphaproteobacteria bacterium
TCGGTGTTCGGGGCCTTTGACGCCGCCGCCCACAGGGGGACGCCGCGTCCGCAAGCGGTCACCGGCTCCTTACTCGAGCGGGCTTTGGCCGGCCGGAATGATTTGCAAACTGTGGCGATTGAAATCGCGCCTGTGATCGCGGAGGTTTTATCGAGCCTTGAGACCCAGAACGGGTGCCAGTTGGCGCATATGTCTGGCTCTGGAGCGACGTGTTTTGGCCTGTTTGAAACGGCTGATACGGCGCAAGAGGCGGCGGAATCCCTACGGCACCAACACCCCGGATGGTGGGTCAAACCCTGCGTGTTAGGCGAACCCTAGCGCTCTAATTTTCTAGCTAATACGGTCGACCACGTAATCTGCTAAATCTTTCATGATAAATTTTACTTTTAGCAATTAAAACATAAAATATTATTGCTTTTGTTTGATTTCAGCTAAAGCTTGCTGCATCATTTGGATACTACTTTCAAATTGATGTAAGTTTTTTTGACATTCCGCTAGTTTTAATTCCATCACTTCTAAAAAATCATCGCTATCCGCCTTATCGCGATTTTGCGGATGCACCTTATCAAGCTTGCTCATATCGATCTCGCTCTTTCAATGGCTTGGCGAAAGGCAATCGGGTCTTCAATGGGGGGCAAAATAACCTCACCAATACCCATACCGCGCACCGCCATGCGCCCATAATTCAGCATGCGCCCCAAAATGGATTGCAAAACATTCACGCCTTCAATCCGGTCAATGCTAATCTCGCCCACCTGACGAGCGATCATGCCGCGCTTATATACAATGCGCGTATTCGTGATCGCAATTTCCGTCGTCGCCTTAATCACCATCATCTGCGCAAAGCTCATAAGCCCCAGCACAAAAACAAGGAAGGAAAATATACGCAAACCCGGATGTAAATACCGAACAGCCTCAAGCCAGCCAAGCTCATCAGGGAATTGCCCCATCTTTTTATAAACAAAAACAGACGCCACAATCACCGCGATGCTGCCGACAACGCCCCAAAAAATCGTCATAAAGGCCTGCACCGTATACATGTAATGAAAGCGCCCAACATGGACGAGCTCTTCATCAGGGCCGAGTGATTGTTGTACGTAAAGCATAAGTTAAAACCTTAGAAGTAAAATTCATTCTTAAGTATGCACTCTATCGCGCGCGGCCCAACCATGGCAATACGCAATGCGGGCCGAGGCAAAATCAATCCCCGAAGGATATACCCAAACTGCGCGCTGTATGAACGATTGTGCCATGCGGGCGCACCGTGCGGCACTCCTTAATCGCATCTTCAATCGCCACATCAACGACCTGACGATTTTGCCACGCCACCATGCGGCCAAACTTGCCCTCATCAACCAGATCAACTGCCTTCACGCCAAGCGCCTGCGCCAGCAAGCGGTCATTCCATGTGGGTGATCCGCCGCGCTGCACATGCCCAAGAACGGTAACGCGCGTCTCAAACCCTGTGGCTTCCGCAATTTTCGGACTTAAATATTCACCAATCCCGCCATAGCGCGTCTGCCCGTCACTATGCACCATCTCAACCTTCTTGCCGCCATTGGTTTTCACGGCTTCAGAAACAATAACTAGCGCAAAGTTACGCCCGCTTTGCTTCACCTCTTTAATTTTCTTGGCAATGCCTTCAATGGAATATTCAATTTCGGGGATCAAAATAACATCCACACCGCCCGCAATGCCCGCGTAAAGCGCAATATGTCTGGCGTCACGCCCCATAACCTCAAGGATCATGACTCGGTCATGACTGGCCGCGGTTGGCTGCAAACGATCAAGCGCCTCTGTCGCCACCTCAACGGCAGTATCAAACCCAACCGACACGTCCGTCAGGCTCAAATCATTATCAATGGTTTTCGGAACGCCAATAAACGGCAAGCCCCCCTGATTGGCCAGGCGACTTAAGATGTCAAAGCTACCATCACCGCCAATACCGATAATCGCATCAATGCCCAAATCCTTAATCGCGGCGATTAATTCATCCGATCGATCCTTAATGCTGCCATCATCCATCGGGTACTCAAACGGGTTCTTACTGTTCGTTGTGCCCAAAATCGTACCGCCGCGGCGCAAAATGAAACCATCAAAATCTTCTGCCGCCAATGTCCGCACCGCATAGGGCTCTTCTAACAAGCCCGCTGTGCCATTTTCAATACCAATAACTTCCCAACCCAGCATGGCAGAGCGATGAACAACCGCACGCATAACCGCATTCAAACCGGCACAATCGCCACCACTCGTCAGTATCGCTATTTTCTTTGACATTTTTCTCTTTTTTCACAGGGGGTTAAACGAAAAAACTAAACTAAAACTAACTTCTACAGTCCCAATACACCATTATATGCATTTTTGCCTTATCAAACAACGTAGTATATGTTATTATTGTTTTTTAGGATATTCACAACATTGTACGATTTTTCTCATATGGAAGATCACGAAGAACTTAGCGAAAAGCTTGCTGAATACGAACGCGAGCATAAGGCGCTTGATGAAACAATAGACCGCTTAATGGAAAGCGATCAACCCATCAATCTGTTCGAAATTCAGAACATGAAGAAAAAAAAGCTATGGCTGAAAGATATCATTCAACAGATCAAAAGTGATCTTATCGACGATATCAGAAATTAGCAAAGCGGAATCT
>CAKZMN010000169.1 GCA_937128575.1 uncultured Alphaproteobacteria bacterium
GGGAGAATAGGAAGTCACCGACCAGTACGCTGGCCTGATTGCCGAAAATTAGGTTGGCGGCCTTTTGTCCTCTTCGCTCTTCGCTTTCATCCACCACGTCATCATGCAAAAGCGTTGCTGTGTGGATGAACTCTACGGCTGCGGACAGGCCATGGGCGCGGCTCATATCGCCGCTATAGATGGATGTGCTGGCGAGGGTTAAAAGGGGACGAATACGTTTCCCGCCAGCGGCGATTAGATAGCTTGCGAGCTGCGGAATTAGGGCCACAGGGGATTGCATGTGCGTGATGATTTGTTCATTCACCGCCAGCATGTCGCGCTCTAGCGCGGTGGATAGCTGGGCAAGCGGGTTGTCCGCTGCATTGTTATCCTCTTTAATGGCTCTATCTGTACTCATATGAGTTTTAAATCAGCTTTTAGGCGGGCGGGCAAGGCGCAATGAAAGAAATAACGCGGGATAATGATCTTTTTAAGCTGCGGTTGATGAAGCAATTGCTGGAGAGCCGCGGCATTTATGCGGTGATTATGGATGAGCATATTGGCGGTCTTTATCACGGCGTTGGTAATATGTATGCGCGTTTGATGGTGTCTGATGGTGATATCGATGAGGCTGTGGCCATTATCAAAGAAACGGAAGAGGGGGCGTAGCCTTACTCCGTTTGTGCCTTTGCTGGGGCGGCGACCTGCGGCTTTGTCGGCAGGTCTGGTTTGGCGGCCTTGGGCGCGCGGATTGTTCTGATCTGGCTGCGCTGTTCTTTATTTTCATGATATTTTTGCAAAATTGACGCGATGCCGGTGGGCGCGATTGTTGGCGCGGCCTCTGCTGGTTCTTGTGTGGGAGCGCTTGGTAGGGCGCTGCCCTGCATCGTTGCAGGCTCTTGCGCTGCTGGCGTTTCTTCGATTTGTCCAGCGGCGAGGGCTTTGTATTTTTTCCAAACCTTGCTGGCTGGCGTTTCTTCGGTTTCTGGTTCAGCGGCGGTTGTTTTAGATATCGTCTTTTGCTGTATCAGGGCGCTGTTGGTTTTTTGCGGCGCGGCGTTATTGGCCTTGCGCACGGCGGTGTATTTCATGCCGCCGGTAAATGGCGATTCGGCCTGCGCCGAGAGGGGCAGAAAAAGAAACACGACAAATAGAGTAAGAATGTGAATAATAGACATAGTTTGATGATAGAGAAGAATATGAGTGAAACGCAATTGGAAAGCCTGAAAATAGATAAAGCTGTGGTGGATGATATTCACCGCCTTGAATTTATTATCACGGCGATGAATGTGGCAAAAGACCTTGGGTATTTTGAACGGCAGTTTGAATATCAAAAAAAGGGCACGCGCCAGCTTTATATCGTTTCTTTTAATGGCATTGATGCGGGCTATTGTATTTTGAATTGGCAGCCGAAATATGGACTGTTTAAAAAGCTGGGTGTGCCGGAAATTCAGGATTTGAACGTGCTGTCCGCCTTTCGCAGGCAGGGCATTGCCACGGCGGTTATTGCGCATTGTGAATCCGCCGCGCGAAAGCAGGCGCATGAGTATATGGGGATTGGCGTCAGCGTTAGCGCCGCCTTTGGCCCGGCGCAGCGTCTATATACCAAGCTTGGCTATATGCCGGACGGCAGCGGCGTTTGCTATGACCGCAAGCCAACGCTGCCCAATGAAATGCGCGCCTTGGATGATCAGCTTTGCTTGATGATGATGAAGGACCTAAACCCGTAAATAAAATGTTGTTTGTTGGGGAAAGAACCGTCTTAGGGCTAGTGAAAAGCGCTGTGGTGTCTTAATATTTTTTGACTTCATGAATAAATGTGCTAAACCCCCATTATTAAGCAGATGCAAATGGGCTGTAGAGCATAACTAGAGCGCTTTTTAGGAGAGTATTTACATGACCAAGTGGGTATATGGTTTCGGTGCGGATCAAACAGATGGCGACGCCAGTCTTCGTGATTTGCTGGGCGGTAAGGGCGCTAACCTTGCGGAGATGGCTTCTTTGGGGCTTCCGGTTCCGCCGGGCTTTACCATTACTACGGATGTTTGTACGGCCTATTACGATAATGATCAGAATTATCCCGAAACGTTGAAGGCCGAAGTTGACGCGTCTTTGGCGGCTGTTGAAAAATCTATGAACATGAAATTTGGCGGCAGTGAAAACCCGCTTTTGGTATCGGTTAGATCCGGCGCGCGCGTGTCGATGCCGGGCATGATGGATACGGTTTTGAATTTGGGTCTCAATGATGAAACGGTTCAGGGACTAGCGAAACAATCTGGCGATGACCGCTTTGCGTGGGATTCATATCGCCGCTTCATTCAAATGTACGGCAATGTGGTTCTTGGTGTTGATCACCATGAATTTGAAGATGTGATTGATGGTTTCCTTCGTCACAATGATTTGAAACAAGATACCGACATCACGGCCGAAGGTTGGCAGGAGATTGTTGAAGAATATAAAGAATTGGTTGAGCGCGATACAGGCAAGCCGTTTCCACATGACCCGCAAGAGCAGCTTTGGGGCGCGATTAGTGCGGTGTTCGATTCGTGGATGGTGCCGCGCGCGATTACCTATCGCCGCATCAATGAGATTTCCGACAAATGGGGCACGGCCGTTAACGTGCAATCCATGGTGTTTGGCAATATGGGTGAAGATTGTTCAACAGGCGTGGCCTTCACGCGCGACCCGGCAACGGGCGAGAATTATTTCTACGGCGAATATTTGATCAATGCACAGGGTGAAGACGTTGTGGCGGGCATTCGCACGCCGCAATCATTGACCATTCAGGGCCGCGAGAAGGAGGGCAGCGATCTGCCATCCATGGAAGAGACCATGCCAGAGGTTTTTGCCAAACTGGATATATTGCGCACAAAGCTAGAGACGCATTTCAAGGATGTGCAGGATATTGAATTTACTGTGCAGAGCGGGGAGCTATATTTGCTTCAAACCCGTACAGGTAAGCGCACGGCGCAGGCGGCGCTTAAGATTGCCGTTGATATGGTGGATGAGAAGTTGATTACGCAGGACGAGGCGCTGCTACGTGTTGATGCGTCTTCGCTTGATCAGTTATTGCACCCAACGCTAGATCCCAATGCGCATAAAGATATTTTGACGAAGGGCTTGCCGGCCTCTCCTGGGGCGGCGTCTGGTCAGGTTGTGTTTAATTCTGATGATGCAGAAGCGCTAGCGAACAAGGGCGTGAGCGTTGTTCTATGCCGTCAAGAAACAAGCCCAGAAGATATTAGCGGTATGCACGCCGCCGAGGGTGTTTTGACATCGCGCGGGGGCATGACATCACACGCCGCCGTTGTGGCGCGCGGCATGGGTAAGCCTTGTGTTGCGGGCGCTGGTGAAATTCACATTGATTCCGCCAGCCGTATGATCCGCGTGCGTGATCGTGAGATTAAAGAAGGCGAAATCATCACGATTGATGGTTCAACGGGCGAGGTTATGGCCGGTGAAGTGGCTACAATTCAGGCCGAGCTATCTGGTGATTTTGAATCGCTGATGGGCTGGGCCGACGATCGCCGCCGCATGGAAATTCGCGCGAATGCGGAAACGCCGCTGGATGCGAAAACTGCGCTTGAGTTTGGCGCGCAGGGCATTGGCCTTTGCCGCACCGAACATATGTTCTTTGATGCGGACCGCATTCAAAATGTGCGCGAGATGATTTTTGCCGTGACTGAGGAATCTCGCCGCGACGCGCTAGAAAAATTACTACCCGCGCAGCGCAGTGATTTTGCAGGGCTGTTTAAAATTATGGACGGCCTGCCGGTGACGGTGCGTTTGCTTGATCCGCCGCTGCATGAATTTTTACCACACAGCGAAGCGGATATTGAGCATTTTGCGAAAACCGCAGGCATTGATGGTGATCAGGTGCGTAGGCGCCTTGGTGATTTGACGGAGACCAATCCGATGCTGGGGCATCGCGGCGTTCGTTTGGGCATTACCTATCCAGAGATTTATGAGATGCAGGCCCGCGCTATTTTCGAAGGTGCGCTTGAGGCCGGTGGTAACATCATTCCAGAAATTATGATCCCGCTGGTTGGTGCACAAAAAGAACTGGCCATGATGCGCGGCGTTGTTGAAAAAACAGCCGCCGCCGTATTTGAAGAGCAGGGCAAGAGCCTTGAATATATGGTCGGCACGATGATTGAGCTGCCGCGCGCGGCCTTAACGGCCGATGAAATTGCACATAGCGCAGATTTCTTTAGCTTTGGCACGAACGATCTTACGCAAACCACACTCGGCATGAGCCGTGATGACGCCGCGAACTTCCTGCCGTCCTATGTTGGGCATGGCATCTTTGAACGCGACCCGTTCACCACGCTGGATGTTGATGGTGTTGGTCGTTTGGTGGAGCTGGCGAAGGTTTCTGGTCGCGCGACCAACCCTGATTTGAAGGTTGGCATTTGCGGTGAACATGGCGGCGACCCCGCATCGATTATGTTCTGTGAGCAAATTGAGCTGGATTACGTGTCCTGTTCGCCATATCGCGTACCTATTGCCCGCCTAGCCGCGGCGCAGGCCAGTATTGCGGAGGAAGCCCGCCTGGGAAAGCCTGAGGCCGATAAGGCCAAAAAAGCCGCTTAAATAGAGCTGTAACTTATGATCATAGATATTTTCCTTCTTGCCTCTTGGATCGGTAGCGTGGCGTTTGCGCTGTCTGGTTTTTTGGTGGGGGTGCGCACGCAGCTTGATATTATGGGTGTGTTTATTCTCGCCTTCATCACCGCCAATGGCGGCGGAATTATTCGTGATGTGTTGATTGGGCAAACACCAATGGCGCTGCAGGATATTTCTGCGATTGTTCTTGTGCTGGCCACCTTTGGGTTTGGTATGGCGCTATGTTGGGCGAAATATCTGGAGGTGGAAAAGCGCGGTCTGTTTGTGATTAGCGACTCTATCGGCTTGGTGGCGTTTAGTTTGACGGGCGCGCTGGTCGGGATTGATGCGGATTTAAACTTATTCGGGGTGACCGTACTTAGCTTCCTAACCGCGACGGGCGGGGGGATTTTACGTGATGTTTTGGTCAATGAAGTGCCGTCAGTTTTCCGCAGTGAATTTTATGGTTCCGTTTCTATCTTGGTCGCCTTTGCGCTATTTTTCCTTCACCATATGGGGCTTGAAAGCGAATTGACGATAACGGCCATTTTTGTGTTTGCGCTCTTTCTGCGGTTGGTCGCGCATAAAATGGGCTGGTCCTTGCCGCGGTTAAAGTTTTCTAATGATTAATTGACATAACTTCTTACTCTGTGTTAAAAAACTTTAATTTTAACAAAGTACAGAATTTAATATGAGTGTTAGCCACCGAGACATAGAAATAAGTTTGACCTCAGAGGATTGCTGGGCGATGCATAATTCTGTGCTTGAGGTTGTTGAAAAATTTGAACGTGAGCATCAAAGAGACTTTAAAAACTTAAAGACCTCTTTTAGTGAAGCGGCAGGGCGTATGCATTGCCTTACTTACGTTGCAGGTTGGGCTGAATGTTTTAACGACAATAAAATAGTAAATGACGCGGCGCTTAGTTTATTTAAAGATTATAAGCAAAGAGTAGGGCGTTGTTTTGAAAATGCTGTGAAGCAAGCGGTTAAAGACAATGTTTTGAGCAATGGGATGACACGCCGCATAAAGAACGATGTTGGTGAGGCCTTAAATAATATTACGCACAAGGGCAAACAATATAATGTCTTGGAGGATTGCGTTGAAGGACAACAGTCTTTTTCTATTTAAGCCCTAACCAGCGCCAGTCCAATATCGCCGCAGCTTGATCTTAACTCTGCTTTGTCCGGCAATTCATTTATATTCACCGTTTCCAGATGTTTTTTGCCAAGGCCGCGATAATGCATGCGCGCGGTTAATTCTTGGCCGACATAGCATCCTTTATCGTAATCAATGGCGCTCAATTGATCCATGCGTCCCTCATCCATCGTAGATTTTTCAGGGATTAGATCGCGGCTGCCGTCGGGGATGCGCAAATTTATGCGCAAGGTATCCCACACATCAAATGGTTGTTCAGGCAGTTCTGGTTTTTCAAAGCTGCGCCGGCCCATATCTGGGCTTCGTGGGTCTGGCGTTCCAATGTCACTGCCAATTACCGCATAGACATCGCTGTTTTCCTCAACCGAGATTTGCACATCCGCGCGCAGGCGGTACATGTTTAGGCGCCTGAATAAATCTTGCGCGCGATCGCCGCCTTCACAATCAAGCAGGGTGAATTCATCCCCCTCATGGACAAAGAAATCATGCAGGAATTTTCCTTGCGGGGAGAGCAGGCACGCATAAAGCATTTTGCCGCTTTCAAGGTTTTCTATGTCATTGGTGATCAGGTCTTGCAGAAAACTGTGGCGATCTGGTCCCTCAATGTGGATCAGGCCGCGGTTTTTGAGTTTCACATAGTATGATTTTTCTGTCATATTTGCGTCCATGAATATTCTGTTTATCACCGCCAGCCGGATCGGCGACGCCGTTTTATCAACGGGCTTGTTAGATTACATAGCGCAGACGCATCCCACTGCCAAGGTTACAATTGCCTGCAGTCCCTTAACGCAGAGCTTGTTTGCGGGCTATCCCAATCTGGAGCGCGTTATTCCGATGGAAAAGAAGAAGCGGCATAAACACTGGATAGATTTATGGAAGGGCGTTGCGGGCGTGCGTTGGGATATGGTTGTGGATCTGCGCAACTCTGCGGTGTCACGTTTAATTCGTTCCAAAACGCGTCATGTTTATGGACGGCGGGTCGATCGTAATTTGCACAAGGTGCAGCAAAATGCATCGGTGATGAAGCTGAGCAGCGCGCCATCGCCGCAGCTTTGGTTTACGGATGAGCAAATGACGCAGGCGCAGAGCTTGATTCCGAAGGGCGGCGCGGTTCTGGGCATAGGGCCAACGGCGAATTGGCTGGCGAAGACATGGCCAGCGGATCGATTTATTGAAGTTATCAAACAGATGACCGGTAATGAGGGCGCAATGCCCAATGCGCGGGTTGCTGTTTTTGCCGCGCCGGGGGAAGAAGAGGCCGCGCGGCAAGTGTTGGCCAGCGTTCCCGCAGATCGCCAGATTGATGTGATTGCGAAAACGGATCCGGGGGCGGCGGCCGCGGCGCTATCGCTTTGTGATTTTTATATTGGTAATGATTCTGGCCTGATGCATTGCGCGGCGGCGGCGGGTACGCCGGTGCTGGGTTTGTTTGGCCCTAGCTATCCGCATTTATATCATCCATGGGGCAGCAATGCAGATTACCTAAGCACGCCGGAAAGCTTTGATGAGTTGATTGATTATGAGGGCTATGCACCCGCGAGCGCGCCGTGCCTGATGGAATCTCTGAGCGTGGAGATGGTGATGGAGCATCTGCAAAATCGCTTCGACCGCGATTAAAAGCTTACTCGTTTAGATTGTCAAAGTTGCCTCTGGGCTTTTTCTCGACAGGCTGGCCTTTATAGTTTTTGCCGCCAATGCGCGTTTGGTATTCGTAATCAACATGTGACTTCAAATAATTATCGCGTGATTTATGGGCGCGGTCGAACGGTAGATATTCAACGCGTTCCCAGCCTTTGGTCAACATGCAGCCTTCGAAATCGTGATAGTCGCTGTGTTCTGCCAGCAAGTGCCTGTCATGTTCAGGCGTGTCCCATTCGGTCAATTTATGATCATCTGGGTTTTTGAAACTGCCGTCTTTTTCTGTTGGTATCGCGTTGCGCAATGATCCTAAGCGCTCAAGCTCTCTTAGCTCGGTGATGCATCGTGCGATGTCTCTGTTCAAGCTTTGCTGCGCCTTTGGACCCTGTAGCCAAATCGACTCAGAGGCGTTGGCGCGCTGCCAATATTGTCCGTCTTTTGTTTGGGGCTTTGGTGTGCAAGCGCCGATCATAAGGGCGGCGGAGCAGGCGATAATGGAGTAATGTTTGATGGACATGAAAATACCAACGCTTGGGATGAAGATTGTAATCTATTCAAATCATAGCAAGACGTTTGGCTTTCCTCAATCCTGATTCACGTTTTGCACGTCATCTATCCACCAGCTTTCAAGCACCATCCCATAAAGGGGCACTTTTTGTGGGCGGTTGATGGGTGGCCAGTAGCTGACGTAATCAACGCCGGAATAATAAAGCGGGATCATGTAGTGACCATTCAATAGAGCGCGGTCTAGCTTGTGGATTTGGCTAACCAGTTCCTCGCGCGTTTTTGCCTGCGCGATGCTGCCTGCTAGTTCGTCAATTTCAGGCTCGCATATACCGGGAAAGTTCCAGCGCGCGGGCTGCTCGGCGGCGGCGCATGTCCAATATAGATTTTGTTCTGTGCCCGGCGACAGGCTGTTGCGCCAGAAATAGATCGTCATGTCGAAATCATATTCATTCAATCGCCCGCGATAGGCGGCGGTGTCCAGCACGCGAATTTTGGGTGTGATGCCCATTTTCTCGAGAGAGCGTTTGAAATGCAGCGCGATTTTTTCATCTTCTGGCGCGCTGAGTAGGATTGTGAAATCCAGTGGCTCACCATTTTTAACGCGCTTGCCATCAACAACTAGCCAGCCCGCTTCCTTTAGCAAAGCATTCGCCTTGCGCTGTTTCATGCGGGGGTTTGTGGCTTCCTTGGTTTTGGCTATGGGCGCGGCGAGTTCTGAATTGGGGAAATAGCTTTCGATGCGTTTATATTGACCGTGGAACAGGTTTTTATTCGCCCAGTCAAAATCGAATAACAGCTCAAAGGCTTGGCGCACGCGGATATCGTCGAACGGCGCGCGGCGGGTGTTGAAGATAAAGCCTTGCGCCTTTTCCGGTCTGCCGTGGCTCATATTTTCTTTGATGGCGCGTCCATCATTTAGGGCAGGAAAGTCATAGGCGCTGGCCCATTTTCCGGCGTCGAATTCACGGCGCAATGTTACGTCGCCGGATTTGAACGCCTCGAACGCGACGCCGTCATCGCGGTAATAATCATATGTAATTTCACCGGCGTTATGATGGCCGACATTGTGGAATAAATCTTTGGCCCAGTAATCTTCCACGCGCTCGTAAGTAATGCTACGTCCCGCATCCACGGATTTAATTTTATATGGCCCGTTTAATAGGGGGGTGTCCAAAGTGGTGCTGTCGAATGTTTTGTCTGACCAATAGGCCTTGGATAGGATGGGCATCATCGCGATGATCATGACAGTTTCTTGATCGAAGCCTTCGCCGAATGCGAAATGCACGGTGCTTGCGTCTCTTTTCTCAACTGTTTTAACCAGCTTATAAATCTGGCGCATATTGGGGCGGCCTTCGGTCTTTAGCGTTTCGAAGGAGAAGATTACATCGTCAGCCGTGATTGTACTGCCGTCATGAAAGCGCGCCTTTGGATTAA
Source organism: uncultured Alphaproteobacteria bacterium (assembly GCA_937128575.1). Lineage (GTDB taxonomy): Bacteria > Pseudomonadota > Alphaproteobacteria > Micavibrionales > Micavibrionaceae > JAGRKE01. Next base: position 9,320 of record CAKZMN010000169.1, read on the forward strand.
TGTGAACGGTGATCGATGATCGATCTTCGGGCACTTCAACGCGCTCCGCGATTAACGGATACATGGTGAAGGGTTCGTCCCAGACGCGCGCCATTAGGCGGTCATAAACCAGATTAAGCCCTTGGGCGGCCTTGCCCTTAATTGAATATGGGTTGAGCGTGTCAAAGGTTCCGATAGCCGCCATTTTAATAGTGCCGCCGGTTGGTGCGTCGGGATTGGCATAGTCCAGATGTTTGGCGGCCGCGTCATATTTAGGCTTGCCATGCATAGCCAGCCCGTAATAAGTCTGTTTATCAGGTTCTTGCGCGAAGCCTGAGGCGAGGGGCCATAAAATAAGTAGCGATATGATAGTCAAGAATCTGTAAAGCATGGATATAGTGATAACAGAGCCGCCGAAGCGATCCAATCCTTATTTGGATAGGATCACGCTTGTTCAGGGCGATGTGACGGATCAAAATACCGATGCGATTGTCACGCTCATTCCGCAAAATCTAGAATATCGCGGCAGTATAAACGAGGCCCTGCTTGAGGCATCGGGCGAGCAGTTGGATGAATTTGTGCTGGATAATATATTTAAGCCGCGCCCGGGTGATATTTACGCCGTGCCTAGTTTTAATCTACGTAGCGCGCATATCTTTTTTAATGTTGTTCCCGTTTGGCGCACCGAATTTGATTTGCAGGATAAATTCTTGCTCAATGCGGCGCGTAAAAGTTTGGAGCTGGCCACGCAGATGGGGCTGTCCTCTATCTCTATTCCGCCGATGGGGGCGGGGCGCAAGGCGTTTCCGAAACCGCGCGCGGCGCGTCAAATTGTGCAGGGCATTATTGATCGCCTGAATGATGATATCGAAGAGGTGCGCATAATATGCAACACGGAAGATATGCTGGATATCTTCCGTGAGCGATTAATTTTAATGGGGTGGGGCGGTTAGGCCGCTTTGGCTTTTAACTCTGCCAAGCTTACCAATGGACGCGGGCCAATGTGGCTGATGACTTCTGCGGCGGCGATTGCGCCCAGCTTGCCACATGTTGCCATGTCCATATCTTCCGTGAAGCCATAAAGGAAACCCGCAGCAAATTGATCGCCAGCGCCGGTTGTGTCGATCACTTGATCAACGGCTTCGGCGGCGATTACGAACTCGTCATCACCATTGATGATCACTGCGCCCTTTTCACCGCGCGTTAGGGCGGCTATTTCAACGTTCTTGCTGACCTTTGCTTTGGCTTCATCGAAGCTGTCCACTTGATAAAGCGATTTAATCTCGTCTTCATTGGCGAACAAAATGTCGATGTGGTTTTCGACCAAATCCAAGAAATCATCGCGGTGGCGATCAACGCAGAATGGGTCAGATAGGCTTAAGGAAACCCGGTGTCCACACTTATGTGCGGTTTCCGCCGCTGTTTTGAAGGCCTGCTTGGCTTGTTCCTTATCGAATAAATATCCTTCTAGATATGTCACCTTTGCATTGGCGATCAGGTCTTTGTCAACGTCTTCTGCATTAAGCTCGACACTAGCGCCGAGGAATGTGTTCATTGTGCGCTGCGCATCTGGGGTTACCAAAATCATGCAGCGGCCTGTGTGTGCGCCAATGGCGATGGGCTGCGTGTCAAACTGAAGGCCCTGATTGCGGATATCGTTTTGGAAGACTTTACCGAGCTCGTCACTGGCGACTTTACCAATGAAACCGCCCTTGCCACCGAATGATGCGAAACCCGCCATGGTGTTGGCGGCGCTGCCGCCGGATGTTTCTGTGCCGTCACTCATTGCGCTGTATAATTCAACCGCGCGCGTTTCATCAATAAGGGTCATTGCGCCCTTTTCCATGCCGTGATTTTTATTTTGATCAGCGATGAATTCTTCGCTTGTTTGTGCGATTACATCAACTAGAGCATTTCCAACGGCGACTACGCCAAGTTTCGGTTCAGACATTTCTTTTGATCTTCCTTGTTTGATTTTTGTTCTTGTGGCTATATCTCTATCGTATCAATCAAGAAAAACCAAGAGCCATGGCTGCGAAGAAATCAAAAATTATTGATAAAGACGAAATTGTAGAGCGCGCCCTAGAAATGGCGGCGACGCAAGGCTGGGCAGAACTTAGCCTGCGCGATATCGCCGAAGGTGCAGATCTTAGTTTGGCGCAGCTGCACGAATTGTTTGAGGATAAGACGGACATACTTGTCGCGCTGGGGCGGCGCATTGATCGCCGCGTATTAGAGAATATGGGCGATGTTGATCCCGAAATTTCACCGCGTGATCATTTGTTTGATATTTTGATGGAGCGCTTTGATGTACTGAATGACTACCGCGCGGGGCTGCTTGCGGTTTTGGATTCGTTTAAGTGCGATCCCAAGCAAGCCGTGATTTCGATGCCGCATTTATGTCGATCCATGACGTGGATGTTAGAGGCGGCGGGCGTTGAAACAACGGGCATTCGCGGCGCGCTGAAGGTTACGGGGATGACGGGCGTTTATTTGAATGTCTTGCGCGTTTGGCGCGAGGATGAAAGCGCGGATCTGTCCAAGACCATGGCCGCACTGGATAAAGACTTAGGCCGCGCCGAGCGCGTGGTGAACATGTTCGCTCTATAGCTTTACAGCGCTTGCGAGATTACCCGTTTGATCTTCTATATCTTCCTTGGTTGGGAAAATGTTTGATGTGCCGCTTTTTGTGCAGGTCAGGGAGGCTGCGATGCTGGCCTGTTTCATGGCGTCTGGCAGGGTAAGCCCGCCATAAAGGGCCGCCACAAACGCGCCGCAATATGAATCTTCCGCGCCGGATCTGTCGACGAGCTCTGCAATGGGCAGGGCCTCAACGCTCCAAATCTCTCCATCTGCGCTACATGCTACCGCGCCTTGTGCGCCTTGGGTTATGATGCAGTTTAAATTCCCTAAACGGGCGAAGCCTTCTGCCATTTTTTGTACGTCATCGGCGTTGAAATTTAGCTTGCTGGCCAGCGCGCTGGCTTCTTCTCTGTTCACAATCAGGTAATCCAGATTATCCAGTGTCTTTTGTTTGATATCCACCGAAGGGGACAAATTCATGATGGTCGTCGCGCCAGCGTTTTTAGCCTTTTCCAGTAAATCACCATTGGCGTCTGGTGTGATTTCAGTTTGGATCAGGATGAATACATCATCGCTCAGCACTTCGTCTGGCACTTGATCGGCGCTGGCGCGGGTGTTGGCGGCGGGGGCGAAATAGACTTGCGGGTTATTCTTGCCATCTTCGATGAAAATCTTCAGCCCCGTGGGCAGATCGTTTTTTGTAACGCCGGATGTCGTAACCCCTTCGCGGCGCAAACTGTTGAGCAAGGTCACTGAAAATTCATCGTCGCCGGTTTGCCCGACCAATGTGACATTGCCGCTCGCGCCTGCTCTGGCGGCAGCTAGCGCTTGGTTGGCGCCCTTTCCACCGGGGTAGGGTTCAACATAGTTGGCGATTGCGACTGTGCCTTGCTGCGCAAATTCTTCAACGCTTAGCGGGATTCTGATGTGCATGGAGCCAAAAACGATAATCATAAAACCTGATCCAGTTGGAGAAAGCGCCCGCCTGAAACGCATGCGGAGCTGTTAATAAACCAAGTGTCAAATATGTGAGCAAAAAGTCAAGAACA
>CAKZMN010000170.1 GCA_937128575.1 uncultured Alphaproteobacteria bacterium
ATCAATCTTAGCCAATAGCTTTTCGGTCTCTTCTATCTCACGGCAAATAGGAGCTGTCAACTTGCGTTGTTCAGCCGCCAGTTTACGCTGCTCTTCTTTACTAAGTGCAGGCGTCGCAGCCTTACTCTTTGATGAGATATCAGATGCTTTGTTGCTTACTTGACTATTATCTGTTTCACGTGAAACAAACTTCTTACTCTCTTTTTTACTTTTTTTCTTACCGGTATTCTTATCTGATGCATTCTCCTGCTTGCGCTTCTCTGCTAGCCATTTACCATAGTCGCCAATGTCACCATCGAACTCTTCGATGATGCCATCATGTACCAGATACAGCTCATCACAGACATTGGCAATCAACTCTCGATCATGCGAGACCAGTACCACTGCGCCCTTAAAACCTTGTAATGCAATCGTCAATGCTTGACGCATTTGTAAATCTAAATGGTTGGTTGGCTCATCGAGTACAAGAACGTTTGGACGCTGGCAAACAATCAATGCCAAAGTCAAACGCGCGCGCTCGCCACCTGAGAATAGCTCACTTGGGGTATCAATGCGCTCACCGCGGAAGTCAAAGCTACCCAAGAACGAGCGCAGCATCGCATCAGAGGTTTTACCTGCCAGGCGACGTAGCATTTCTATAGGCGTTGCTTTGGCATCTAGGATATCCATTTGATGCTGATTGAAATAGCCTAGCTTTAGGGTATCCGAAACACGATATTTCCCTGTTAGTACGCCAAGTTCACCGACTAATGCTTTAATCAGCGTTGATTTACCATTACCATTAGCGCCCAGAAGCGCAATGCGGTCATCGTTGTCGATGTTTTCATGCACGCGGCTTAGGATCGGGTTGCCCTCCGTATACCCGATGTCAGCATGATCAATCGCAATCATGGGGGATGCAATTTCCTTTGGATTGGGAAAGGTGAAATGCACGGCGCGATCGGCGATAACGGCATCAACGATGTCCATGCGCTCCAGCGCTTTCATCCGGCTTTGTGCCTGACTAGCCTTGGAGGCCTGCGCCTTGAAACGGTCGACGAATTTTTGCATGTGGGCGCGTTCGGCCTGTTGCTTCTCAAACATTTTTTGCTGAAGGCCTAAGGCTTCGGCGCGTTCACGTTCGAACGTGTCATAGTTTCCGGTGTACATTTTCAGTTTTTGACGATCAACATGGATCACGTGGTCGATACATTTATTCAGTACCTCACGGTCATGAGAGATGATGAGCAATGTGTGCGGATAGCTAGCGAGATAGGTTTCTAGCCACATGATGGCCTCTAAATCCAAATGGTTTGTGGGTTCATCGAGCAGCAAAATCTCAGGCTCAACAAATAGCGCCGCGGCCAGTGCAACGCGCATGCGCCACCCGCCACTGAAGGAGGAGAAGGGCTCGCTGAGCTGTTCTTCTTGGAAGCCCAATCCCGTGAGAAGACGAGAGGCTTTGGCCGGAGCGGAGTACGCATCCATATCGGCTAGCTTTTCGTATATTTCGGCGATTTTATTGGGGTCTTCTTCGGTCTCGGTGGCTTTCCACAGGGCCGCCATTTCCTCATCGGCCTCTAACACCAAATCAATTAGCGATGTTTCGACCTCTGGGATATCCTGACGCACCATGCCCATGCGCTGTTTGGCGTTTTTCTCGACCGTGCCGCCATCGGGCGTTAAATCACCGGAAATGAGCTTGAATAGCGTTGATTTACCCGCGCCGTTCAGGCCAATCACGCCCACTTTCCAGTTATCCATAACTGTGACATTGCATTCATCCAATATGGTGCGTGCGCCGATTTTATAGGTGAGGTCTGATACAGTTAACATGGGTTTTTTAGCGCTCTATTTTTAATTTAATGGCAGCTTATCGCATAGAAATGACCGCATAGGAAGGACTCTTATTTAGGCGCTGAATGGCTTGGTCACGTCCGCGGATGATTGTAATCATTTTATATGTTTGTTGTGCAATGCGCTGAAACACTATACACCGCACATACATAACGATTAAGCGCCCTTTGGAAAGAACAATAAATGTCCTCATTTGAACGCATACACCCAGCCCTTAGCCAGGCTCTTGCTAAACGTGGTTACGAAACGCTAACGCCTGTGCAGAACGCTGTTTTAGACTCTGCGCTGGGCGAGCAAGATTTGCTGGTGTCCGCGCAGACGGGCTCTGGTAAAACGGTGGCCTTTGGTTTGGCGTGCGCGTCAACATTGCTGGGGGAGACGGAGCGTTTTGAGCATAAGTCTAAGCCTCTTGCTCTGGTCATTGCGCCCACGCGTGAGCTTGCCTTGCAGGTTAAGCGCGAGCTTGAGTGGCTTTATGGGATGAGCGGGGCGTCGGTTACTTCATGCGTTGGTGGGATGGATATCCGCGCCGAGCGCCGCGCCTTGGATAAGGGCGCGCATATTGTTGTTGGAACGCCGGGGCGTTTGAGAGACCACATTGAACGTGGCTATTTTGACACGAGCGCTTTGCGCGCTGTTGTATTGGATGAGGCCGACGAGATGCTCGATATGGGTTTCCGTGAGGAGCTTGAATATATTCTAGAAACCACGCCAGCGGAGCGCCGGACTTTAATGTTCTCTGCGACGGTTCCAAAATCAATCACCGGCATGGCCAAGCGATATCAGAATAATGCCGTGCGCATTAGTACCAAAGAAGAAGAAAAGCAGCATCTTGATATTGAATATCAGGCGATGACGATTGCACCGAATGATCGTGAGAATGCGATTATCAATCTCTTGCGCTACCACGAAGCCGAAAACGCCATCGTATTTTGCGCAACGCGGGCGGCGGTGAATTTAATGAAAAGCCGTTTGAATAATCGTGGGTTTTCGGTTGTGGCGATTTCTGGTGAACTTAGCCAATCCGAGCGCAGTAATGCGCTTCAGTCACTGCGCGATGGACGCGCGCGCGTATGTGTGGCGACCGATGTTGCCGCGCGCGGGATTGATTTGCCGGGGCTGGCCCTTGTTATTCATGCTGATCTGCCTAAAAACAAAGACATCCTGCTTCACCGTAGTGGTCGAACAGGCCGCGCCGGGTCGGGCGGCGCA
>CAKZMN010000171.1 GCA_937128575.1 uncultured Alphaproteobacteria bacterium
TGATCGGCCCATCGGTTGCGCAGCCCAGAACTAGGAAGCTCATAGCTATGCGGTGATCTAGCGCGGTGGTGATGGTTGCGCCGCCCTTGGGGGGCTTGCCCGTACCGTGAATGGTTAGGCTGTTCTCACCCATTTCCAAATCAACGCCGCAAGCCTTTAATCCTTCGGCGACCATCAGCAGGCGGTCACTTTCTTTTACGCGCAGTTCGGCAAGGCCGCTCATGTGGGTTGTACCGTTTGCGCAGGCTGCTGCCATGGCTAGCACAGGAAATTCATCAATCATGGATGGCACCAAATCTTCAGGCACATTAATGCCCTTCAACGCGCCGCCGCGCACAATGATATTGGCAATTTTTTCACCGGCATCGACGGTTTCATGTTGAAACTCAATATCCGCGCCCATGGCTTTCAGGCAGGTGAATATGCCGTTTCTGCGTTCATTCATGCCGATGCGATATAGCTCAATTTCCGATCCGGGCACTATGGCGGCGGCTACGGCAGGAAAAGCGGCGGAGCTTGGGTCGCCCGGTACATCCACGGCGCAGGGCTTTAATTCTTGCTGTCCATTTACGCTCACTGATAGGCGGCCACCCGGCAGTTTGGTTGTTTCGACCTCTGCGCCGAAATGGCGCAGCATGTTTTCGGTGTGATCGCGCGTTGGTTTATCTTCGATAACGGTGGTTGTGCCGCGGGCATTTAATCCGGCGAGCAATATCGCTGATTTTACCTGCGCACTGGCGACGGGTAATTCATAGGTGGTGGGCAAGATATCTGGCGTGCCCTTGACGGTGAGGGGCAGGGTGCCGCCCTCGCTGGCATCAAATGTGATGCCCATGGTCTCTAGTGGTTTGATCACGCGGTTCATTGGTCGCCCAGATAGTGATGCATCACCGGTGAATGTTGCGGTGATGTTGTGGCCGCCAACAAGGCCCATAAGCAAACGCGTTGAGGTTCCACTATTGCCCATTTCCAATGGCTCGCTGGGTTCTTGAAGCCCGCCAATGCCGACGCCAAAAACGCGCCAAAGGCCGTCATCGCTTTTTTTGATTTTTGCGCCCATTGCGCGCATTGCGCCCGCAGTATGCAGAACGTCTTCACCCTCCAGCAGGCCGCTAATGATGGTTTCGCCGACAGTAATCGCGCCCAACATGAGCGAGCGGTGAGAGATAGATTTATCGCCAGGAACCTTAGTAGTGCCGGACAGAGCGTTTGATTTTTTGGATGATAATGGTGTCATGAGAATTAGGAATATAGCCCGCGGCGGCGCGGCGCAATCTTAATTTTTATCGAAGCTGGCGAGCGTGCCATCATAGCTTTTGAAAAACTCAATGAACTCTTCCGCTGGTACGGGGCGAGAATAGCGGAAACCTTGCACTTCGTCACATTTATGCTCTAGCAGGAAGCTCTCATGTTCTTTGGTTTCTGCGCCTTCCGCGATGACTTTCAGGTTCAGGGAATGCCCAAGTGTAATAATTGTTCTGGCAATGGCTGCGTCGTCTACATTATTCAAAGCGTTACGAATGAAGCTTTGGTCAATTTTTAGGCGATCAATCGGGAATTGGCGCAAGTAAGATAGTGAAGAATAGCCCGTGCCAAAGTCATCAATCGCAAGTTCAATACCAAGTGAGTGAAGGTTTTGTAAAATTTGGATGGTGTGCTGGATATCATCCATGAACACGCTTTCGGTAACTTCTAGCTCAACCTTTTTCGGATCAATTGCGGTTTTATTGATAATTTTTTCTGTAACGCTGACGATGTCGCTTTGGCTGAATTGAACGCCGGATACGTTGATTGCGATGCGCCCGTCATAGCCATGCTCGTCTTGCCATTTTTTGGCAGTTTCGCATGCGGTTTCCATGACCCATTCGCCGATTGGTACGATCAAGCCGGATTGTTCAGCCACCGGAATAAATTCAGCAGGTGAGATAAAGGTGAAGCCTTGCTTGCTGTTGTCGGGTTTGAACCAACGGAGCAGAGCTTCCGCGCCAATGACCTTGCCGGTGTTTAAATCAAGTTGCGGTTGATAATACAAGCTGAGCTGCCCTTGTTCTAAGGCATCACGCAGGTCGCGCAGCATTTGGAAGCGCTGCTGCACCGCGCGGTCGAAATCTTCGGAGTATTCTTTGATGGTGTCGCGACCTTCTTCTTTGGCGCGGTTTAGGGCGATATCGGCATTTTTTAAAACTTGATCTGGGTCGATGGCGTCATCTGGGAAGGTTGAAACACCGACTGAGGCGCGCACCTGAAATTCTTCGTTGAATACTTTGAAGGGCTCAGAGCGAATGACGCTTAAAATTTTGGCGGCAACGTCGCGGGCTTCGCCTGTGTCTTTGTCTAAAGGAAGAGTGACGGCAAATTCATCCTCACCTGTTCTTGATACGGTTGCGCTTTCCGGCATAGCGGCGCGTAATCGTTTTCCCACGCCGCGTAAAATAGCATCGCCAACATTGTGGCCCATGGAGTCATTGATGTCTTTGAAATGATCAAGATCTAGCGTCACAACAGCAAAGCGCTCTGTTTGTTCATTGTTGCTTGATTCACGCATGGTCTCGGTAAGGTTTTGAATGAATAATGTGCGGTTCGGCAGACCGGTTAGCGTGTCATAATAGGCCAGCTTGTGAATCTTATTTTCTGCGGCGCCCTTGATACGTTTGATGTTCTCTGCGTTCTGATTGATCAATTTTTGCGCAAGCTGAATTGCGCTGCCGATTTCATCGGATGGATCAAAGGGTGATTTGGGAATTTTGGGATCTTCTGGGTCTTTAGATGCGGCAATTAAGTTATTGCGCATGAATAAAATCGGCTCTAGCAGCCAATGCCCAAGGGCAACCATCAAAACCGACGTTACGAAGGCCGACATAAGAAGCATAATTAGGATTGTTTGCTTCACATATTCGAATACCTGCCCCTGTACTTTTGATGATTCAAGGCGGGCGACAATAATAAAGGGACGATTTAGATCATTGGCTCTGAATACAACCTCATAAGAGCTTCCGTCATTGCTGCGCCATGTTTTAGACAGGCTTTCCTTGTCTAGCATAACGAGCGCCAATGGTTCACCATAGGTTTTGATCAAATCAAGCTGGTTTGAATATACGGCCAAGCCATTAACAATGGTGGTGGAGAGGAGCTGATTAACTTTTTCGTCAGAAACAGGCGATATCAAAAGATTTTTAATTTGTGCATCTAGTTGCGGGACGATAGCGGCGCGACCAATTTCACGAAGCTGTAGTAAGCGTTCAGCTTCAACCTCTTTTAATGTGAAGTTTAGTATGGCGGCCTGTACGGCCAAAATGGTCATAAAAACGGCAAGCGTTATGCGCCAGCTAATGCGGCTTTTCCAGATTTGGGCGGGTGACGAAGAATGCATATTATTCTTTACGTCGAACTTTTTCTTATCTTGGTTTTTTTTCACGTGAACCGCTAAGTCGTAAGATTTATTTTTAAGGCGTATTTTGCGAATACGCCACCCATAGTATCCATTATTCTCGGGGGCATGTATATGCTCTAAATGTATTTTTTATAGCGCCCATCCCTTATATTAAAATAATAAGATATATAGATTAACAATCGCTTTAATTTTATTGCTGTTTTGGGGGGTGTTTTTGTAAGTTTTTGTTTTTCAATGATTTATGTTATGAAAATATATAAAATTTATTATAAATTTAGCGCAAAAGTCATTTTTCAAATATTTTCTTTGCGAACATGCAGTAAAATTTTCTGTTCATCCATCAATGTGCAGGCGAATAAATAGTCTTCGCCGCCTTCGCGCAATTTTAATTTTTTGCGCAAGGCGGCAACGTCACCGGGGAAGTTGCGGATTGTTAAATTGGCCTTATCGAAGGTTAGTGATTTTCGGTTAATGGGCAGGGTATTTATAATTTTAAAATGCCGCCCCGGAAAATCTGTGTTGAGTGTTTTCGAGGTGTATAAATGCGTATGTTTATGTAGTTTTCTAAACTCAAATTCATGGGCAAGGCTGTTAAAGCCGCCAGCCTTTTGAAAGGCAGGGCCGGGTTCATACAGATAGTCTTCTGGCAGACCGAGGGGCGCGGGGGTTTCTTCTTGGGATTTGGTGAATTGGTGACGCTTTGAAATGGCGCCCTCATCATCTAAATCGACTACGATGTGCGGCGCCTTGTCTTCGCTGGCTGCATTTGTGAAATCGATTAGATAGAGAACTTCCTTACACTCGCCGCGCCATTGTACGATATGCACTTCGCGTACATGCTGTAGATCCTTGATGGCTTGGGTAATGTCCAGCATGGGTGAGGTTTTGAGCATGACGAGGTCTGTTTTGCGCTGAAGCATGGGTAGAAGAGCCAGAATGTTCGGTGCGCAATCGCTTATTCTGAAGAGTCCTTTTTTCTGATCATTGCGCCTTTGGGGATCGATATAAATCATATCAGCGGGCGGCATATCTTTGATTAGCTCTTCTGCCGCGGCGGTGTGTACCTCGATCGGTTTGGGGCTTAATAGCTGCAAATTATGTTCTAGCAATGCGGCCGCTTTTGGGTCGCGATCAATGCATATGCCCCGTTCAAAGCGCGCGGTAAAGGCGTGCGTGTCCACACCTGCGCCGCCTGTTAAATCTGCGAATATTTTTCCCTTAACCAGGCTGGCCTTATAGCGCGCGGTGGCGGTAGAGGAGGCTTGTTCTATAAT
>CAKZMN010000172.1 GCA_937128575.1 uncultured Alphaproteobacteria bacterium
GAATCCAAACGAGTGCTCTAACTGTGGTGAGCTGAAGCGCCCACATCACGTGTGCCCGTCTTGCGGTCACTACGCGGACAAAGAGATCGTTGCACAAGCTGACGAGATCGATCTGGACGAAGACGCGGCCTAACCAACCCGCGAGGTACGCTTCATGACGGTGTCCACAGATCAACTAGGTGATCAAACGACAGCAAGCGGCGAGCGTATCATTTTATCTATCGACGCTATGGGCGGAGATGAAGGACCGGCGGCTGTTGTCGCCGGTATTTCACGTTGTGCGCAGGAGAACCCTGATCTGGGTTTCATCCTTCACGGCCCTGAAGCAACGCTTGCCCCGCTTGTGGCGCGCCGCAAGGAACTCGCCAATCTGTGCGAGATTCGCGATGTCCCTGACATTGTGAAAATGACCGACAAGCCCAGCCAGACCCTGCGCACGGGCAAGAACACATCAATGTGGTCCGCGATTGATGCGGTGCGCAACGGTGATGCCGCAGTTATCGGCTTGTGATGGGTCAAAGCTTGCATGAATTTCTAGGTGCATTCCCTGCACAGGCACAAGAGTATCGTCCAAATCATCTTGTGTGATACTGTGATGTGTACCACGAATAGCGTGTAATTCTTCTACAGGGGTCATGATAAGGCGATTCTTGCTATCGAGTCTTAAAACTCGTGGGATTGCTTGCACCCCAGACCAACCAGCTTGCACTTGTGTATCGACGCTTCGCCCTTCGCGTATCCAGCTATGCATAATACGCCTACCCTGATTATCCTCATGGGTGAGGGGGGCATAGTAATACGCAGGGTCTAAAACGCCTTCTTCCAAATCAAATTGCCAGCTGCGCTGCTGGCGCGCCATGACCTTGCGCTGCAGGCGGTTGGCTAGCTTGGTGATGATGGTTTGATTATGAAGCAGTTGTTTATCCAGCATAGCGCGCAGACGCGTTAGCTCCTCTGGCTCTGCCAAGTCCTGCGCGGCGACTTCTTCATCAAATTGCGTGGTGTAGACCAAATACTGACCGCCCGGGCCAGAGGTAAATCCATCAGGGCGGTTTTGCGGGTAATGATCGCCAATTTCACCTGCGCCATCGCTCAGCGCGTCATCTTCATATGATTGGCTGCCATCTTGCTCTTGTTGTTCGCCGTTTTCATCCTCAGAATCATCCATGCTATCCATGTCGGGCATGCCGTCTTCGGGGGGGCTGTCCTCTGGGCTTTGTTCTTCATCTTGCGGCCGGTCTTCGGCGCTTTCATCATTTTGCGCATCCAGGCCGTCTTCCTCAACCTCATCATCAGATGGCGTGGTGTCCATATCCAGCGCTTCAATCAATTGCCGCGACAGGGCGCTATAGGCTTCCTGATCTTCCACGACAGACTTTAAATCACTAAACCCCAGTGCCTTTAACCGTTCATCCAGCCATGGCTGCCACAGCTCAACTAGTTTTTTAGCCGCGGGCGGTACACTTTCTCCCGTTAAGTTAACCCGTGCCAAAACATGGAGGGCATCCCCAAGCGGCGCTTGCTCACGGTCGCTAAGGTTTGCAAAACCCGCGCGTTTACATTTTTCTTCTAACACCGCATTTAAATTCGCACCAACGCCCATCATTTCTTTGAAGCCAAGCGCTTCGCATCGCGCTTGTTCTAGCGCCATAAACGCACTGGCGGCTTCGTGGTTCTTGGGGGAGTTCTGATAATGCATCTTGGGGTTGTGGTGCGCGATATGAAGCGCATGTGCATCTGCACACCCTCTGACAAGCCTTACAGACTTTGCATTCATATCAATATCTGGGGCGGGCAGGCGCGGCGCATCGGCAGACGTAATGCGCCCCGTTGGCGGCTCCCCTGCGGCAAAGCTCGACTCCAGATCTTTCTTCCCCGCAATTGTGCGAAGCGTCACGGCGGTTACATATTTAAATTCTTCGGGCTTTGCGCTTGTCATTATCTTGTCGCTGCGTTTATCATGTCTCTTATGAGAATGGGAAACATATTTTTGGCCTTAAATGCCATGGGAATTAATACGCCGATGAAGCGTATTTTGTTCATTGTAGCAATA
>CAKZMN010000173.1 GCA_937128575.1 uncultured Alphaproteobacteria bacterium
TTTTTTCCTCTGGCGTTACATCACGCGTGCCGAATTGGGTGCTTTCTGGGTTTACCGCCATGTCCATTTATCCTTGCGCGTCGTTATTCGTTGCTTGCGTATGTTTAATACGCCGCGCGCCTCATGTCTAGCGTAAGAATAAAGCGAAGTGTCGGAGGCAAGTGGGGAGCATGTATTTTTATTGACATAATGCATTTTTATTTGCTACGTAATTACATATCTCAATAATTGTAAAAATACCAAAGGGCTATTGATGAAGTTTGATTCACAATTAGATATTTTAGACAAGGTTATTGCCAAGCATGCGGGGACGCGTTTGCGCGGTAGTGTGTTTGATGAGGCATTGAAGGTTAAATTGTCTTTTATTCGTGCAGCAAGGCGCGTGGATCGCTCTAGCTTGTTGGCACCGTTAGGAATACCGGCTGTGTCGAATAAAGCGCTTCAACGTAGCGTTACTAATTATACTATAGGTCTAATAGGGGGGGCGTCTAACAGATTGCCTACTCAATGGCTTGAGAAAATAGACCGCCGCGCCAATGAATTTTTAACCGCGCAAGAGCAAGGCGTGATTGCTGAAAAAATTGATGAAGCGTTCATTTCAAATATTGAGACTTTAAACAGGCTTTTTAAAATTCACGCCCGTTTTCCGAAAAAATTAGAGCCGGAGAAAGAAAGATTACGCGTAGCATTTGATTTCTTGGGGAGGTTGAAGAAAATTAGTCTGTATGAGTTTGCTGCTGATTTGGATGCTGTGCCGCGTCAGTCAGATTTTAATTTGAACTATGGCGCTTTGCGTTCTTATATTAAGCATCGCGGAGTATCTGTGTTTGATGACGCGCAGCCTAGCACTGTTCAAGCGTTTAACGATATTGCTGATACGTTTCTTTTGCCCGATGAAAAAGCATTTTTGGATGAAGCGTTTCATATGCCAGTTGTAGGCGCGCCTCAATTATCCCCTGTTGCTAAGTAAGTTTTAAGAAGGGGCGTTGGGACATGCTTTTATTGTCTAAACATTTCAATATTTTGGAGGCGGCGTTTGCGCCGTTGCAAGAGCGTTTTAATTTATATGCGTGTGATACGTATGTGCCTGAAGGTGCGCCGGTCTATCAGCCAAATTTGTGGAATTCTGCCCTTGGTGAAAAACGCCGGGAGAATATTAATTGTTACAGCTATGCGCTGAATATAGCGGAGTGTGGATGGGGATTGCCGGGTTATTTACAATCTGCAAAATCCCCCAATCTTATTTGGAATGCGGATAATATAAAAGTGGGGCTTGAGCGTGATGGCCTGTTGTCGATTGATAAAGAGGATTTAACAGACCTTGATATCCACGTTGTTGCGGCGTTTAGCCGGAAAATGATGCGGAATAAGGAGCTCTATGATTTTCATTTTTTCAGAAGAGACGATAATGGTTTTTGGTCTCATAAAAATGGTAACGCAGAAGTTTTATGCCGTGATTTCTTGGGTAGAAGAATTACAGACCCTGAGAATGCTTTTGTGAATAAGGTTGATTTTCTCGGCTATTGGAAGGTTCCTGAAGAGGGGCTGGATTATTATCCTGATCCCGAGTTTTAGTCTGATCCTTCGTTTTTTCAAAAACCAATATGTCTGTTTGAGGTTATGTGCTAAATCATAGCGCTATGAAACTTGCAAAAGCTATGGCGACGGTGGGGGGCTTGACGGGTCTTTCGCGTGTTGCCGGATTTATCAGAGATATTTTGACCGCCGCCATTTTGGGGGCAGGGCCAATTGCGGATGCGTTTATTATTGCGCTGAAGCTGCCTAATCTATTTCGCCGGATCACGGCGGAAGGCGCGTTTAGTGTTTCATTTGTGCCTATTTATTCCGAAATTATAGAGACTGCGGGCCGGGAAGAGGCGGACGAGTTTGCCAGCAATGCCTTTATGGTGATGTTGTCGATCTTGTCGATTTTTGTTGTGCTGGCGCTGATTGCTACGCCGTGGTTGATTTATGTGATTGCGCCGGGCTTTACGGATGATCCGCTGCGCTATTACACAGCCGTGGAGCTGTCGCGCATTACGTTTCCTTATTTGATTATGATTTCTTTGACCGCGCTGCTTGGCGGGGTTTTGAATGCGCTGAACCGGTTTGCGCCGTTTGCGTTTGCGCCGGTGCTGTTCAATGTCGCGCTGATTACGGCGCTGCTGTTTAGTGATATGGCGGAAACAGCGGGCCATGCCATGGCGTGGGGCGTTTTGGGCGCGGGTGTTTTGCAGCTGGTTTGGCTTTTGCTTAGTGCGCATCGTGCGGGCTTTCGTGTGCGGTTTCGTCGCCCCAAATTTGATGGGCGGATTAAGCGCGTTTTCAAGCTGATGGGCCCTGGGGTTTTAGGTGCGGGCGTGGTGCAGCTGAATTTATTTGCGGATATGATTATGGGGTCGTTCATGGGGACGGGCGCAATTGCGTATCTTTATTATGCGGATCGTTTGAACCAATTGCCGCTGGGCATGATTGGGATTGCGGTTGGTACGGCGCTGCTGCCGATGTTATCCAAAGCGGTGGCGGGCAAGCGCAAAGAAGAAGCCGCAGATTTGTTTAATCGCGCGATGGAATATTGTTTCTTGTTGGGCTTGCCGGCGTCTGCGGCGCTGGCGGTGTTTGCCGCGCCGATTATCGGGACGTTGTTTGAACGCGGGGCGTTTGACGCGCTGGCGACGCATCAGACCTCTATGGTGCTGATGGCCTATACGCTGGGTTTGTCTGCGCATATTGCGATTAAGGTGTTCTCTACGGTGCATTGGGCGCATAGCGACACCAAGACGCCCGTGAAGATCGCGATTGTTTCTACGGTATTTAACATCGGGCTTAGCATTGTGTTGATCCAGTTTATGGGGGTTGTGGGCATTGCGCTGGCGACGTCGATTGCCGGGTGGTTGCAATTTGCGCTGCATTGGCGGGCGATGAAAAAGCGCGATGGGTTTGGGTTTGATGATCAGTTTAAGGGCGCGTTTGTGAAGATACTGACCGCCAGCGCGATGATGATTGCCGTGACCTATGGCTTGGTTTGGACGCTGGGGTATTTAGAGGTTGAACTGAATAAAATCCTGCACCTTGCTGTCATCGTGATAACGGGCGGGGTTATTTATG
>CAKZMN010000174.1 GCA_937128575.1 uncultured Alphaproteobacteria bacterium
CAAGGCGATGATGGGTACAGGGGAAGCGCAAGGTGATAAGCGTGCGATTGAAGCGGCTGAAGCTGCGATCAATAACCCGCTGCTTGATGATGTTTCAATGAAGGGTGCGCATGGCGTTATTATTAACGTGACTGGCGGCTATGACATGACATTGTTCGAAGCTGATGAAGCCTGTAACCGCATCCGTGATGAAGTTGATCCAGATGCAAACATTATCTTCGGCGCAACATTCGACGAATCAATCGAAGGTTCAATGCGCGTATCAATCGTGGCGACCGGTATTGAGCGTGTGAAAGCGCAAAGCACCGGATCGGGCGGCGGTACAAAAATTGATGTGAATACAAGAACGTCTCTAGAGCGCGCGACGCCAAATACTGAAGATCAGACAACAAGTGGATTAGGTGCGCACCGCGTTGTGCCTCCTGTATCTTCTGCCTCTTCTTCCCCCAGTTTTGTGCCAGCGGCGAAATCAAGCTCTGCACCACTGCAGGTAACATCAAGCGATCCTGAGCAGGAAATGTTTGAGCAACGTGAATTTGCTGTATCTGCAGAGAGTGATCAAGAGAATATCCCTCAAAACACAGCTTTGCGCGGGGAGCGTTACAAAGATTCGTTCATTCCACCCAAGCCAGCTGAGCCAGAAGCTCAAAAAGCTTCAATGCCAGCGCCAGGAAGCTTCCATAGTGCGCCAGCTGCGCCTCAGCCATACGCTGCTGCGTCTTCTGGGCTAAAGCTTAATCCACCTAAATTGCCGACAGCGCAGGACAAGAAGGCATCACCTTCATTGTTCGAGCGTATTACCGGCACTGTTCAGCAAGCTGTTGAGGGTATGAGAGAGGAGCATGCCCCGCGCCAACGTGTAGCGCCTGCCGCGCCAACCCTCGGCCAGGGCGCTATCCAAGGTGGCCCTTCTCAGGGAAGTTTGAATATTGATGCACCGTCTAAGGCTAAAGGCGATGATGAGCTTGATATTCCAGCGTTTTTAAGACGCCAAGCGAACTAATTTAAAAGAATATAGATATATAAAAGGGCCCTCATAGAAGGGCTCTTTTTTCTATGTAACAAAGCGCAATAAAGTGTGATTTGTTGTTGGCGCCCAGCTTTCCTATATTTAAGGAAGAGAATATTAATTTATGCGCTTGGAAAATAATGCAACAAACACTGAAAAACAGCATTACTGCTACTGATATTGGCCTTCATTCTGGTCAAGACATTACCATGACTTTGCGTCCTGCAGAAGCGGGGCGGGGTATTGTGTTTGTGCGCGTTGATGTAACTGATAAAAATAACGTTGTGCCCGCGCTTTGGAATAATGTGGTTGATACGCAGCTGTGTACCGTAATTGGTAATGATGCTGGCGTAACGATTGGAACGGTTGAACATCTTATGGCGGCTCTTCGTGGTTGTAACATTGATAATGTTTTGGTTGAGCTTGATGGATCTGAAGTGCCTGCAATGGACGGCAGCTCTGCACCTTTCGTTCAGTTGATCGAGCAGGCGGGTATAGCCCAACAGTCTGCGCCGCGCCGCGTTATTAAGGTGCTGAAAGAAATAAGAATAGAAGAAGACGGTAAGTGGGCGTCCCTCAAGCCAGCTTCGAATAGCGTATTTGCAGGCGAGATTAACTTTGATCACCCTCAAATTGGCGCTCAGTCAATGGAAATTCAATTGGTGAATGGTAACTTTAAACACGATTTGGCAAATTGCAGAACCTTCGGCTTCCTGCATGAGGTCGAATATATGCGCAGCAATGGCTTAGCTTTGGGCGGGTCTTTGGATAATGCGATTGTCTTAGATCAAGACAAGGTTATGAATTTAGACGGTTTGCGCCGTGAAGATGAGTTTATTCGCCATAAATTATTAGACGCCGTTGGTGATATATATCTTGCTGGCGGTCACATCATTGGGGCTTACGACAGTGCGAAACCCGGTCATGCGCTTAACAACAACTTGTTAAAGGCGCTGTTCGCTGATCCTGATGCATGGACATATGAAGACGTGTATATCGACATGGACGCAATTCATTCCGGTGAATATATGAAGGCACATGCAAAACCTGCTGAGCATATTTCTGCATAATAAATTATCCTCCCTTTTCTTATCTCTGGAAAGCGTTACAATTACTAATAATTTAGAGTTGTTTCGTTAGGAGATTTAGATGCGCTCTCAACACATATTATTATCATTTTGCGCGGCCCTTTTATTGGTGGGCTGTTCTTCCTCAAAAGAAGACCAGAGCGTAAAGCCCGATGAGTCTGTGGAAGTTTTATACAATAAAGCCGCTGCTGCTTTAGATAATGAAGACTACATAACGGCGACCAAGTATTTTGACGAAGTTGAACGCCAGCACCCCTATTCACAATGGGCAACACAAGCGCAGCTCATGGCGGCGTATTCATCGTATCTAAGTCAACGTTATGATCAGGCCATTATCGCGCTAGATCGCTTTATTGAGCTACATCCAGGAAGCAAAGACATTGATTACGCCTATTATCTAAAGGCGCTGTCTTTCTATGAACAAATTTCCGACGTGCGTCGCGATCAAGAGATGACACTTCTCGCACTAAAGGCGTTAGATACGTTGATTCGTTTGTACCCCGACAGTACTTATTCTCGTGATGCGAAGCTTAAAAAAGATCTAACGATGGATCATTTGGCGGGCAAGGAAATGGAAATCGGTCGTTACTATTTAAATCGCGGTCACGTAAATGCCTCCATTAATCGGTTCCGCAGCGTGATTAAAGAATACCAAACCACAACCCACACCGCAGAGGCGCTTCATAGATTGGTCGAGGCATATTTAACCTTAGGGTTGAAGGGGGAGGCCACGCGCGTGGCTTCGGTTTTGGGCTATAACTATCCCGGCAGCTCTTGGTACAAGCGAAGCTATGATTTGCTTGATGACCAATCAAGAGCACAAATTCTGGAAGATCGAGGTTTTGTTGATAGAACAATAGAATCCATATTTAAACCGGATTAATCTTTAATAATATTGGGCGCTGTCAAACATGCTCACCACTCTGAGTATACAAAATGTAGTCTTAATTGAGAGGCTGACGATTGAGTTCAGCTCAGGGCTATGCGCGCTGACGGGGGAGACTGGTGCGGGTAAATCTATCTTGCTCGATTCTTTGGGGCTTGCGCTGGGCGCACGTTCTGAAAGCGGGCTGGTAAGAAAGGACGCTAATAAAGCTAGTGTAAGCGCCTCCTTTGATGTGAATTTAACACACCCGGCAAATGATATTTTAAAAGAAGCGGATATTGAGCCATCTTCCACCCTCATTCTCAGGCGCACAATCGGTGCCGATGGTCGCAGCAAGGCCTTCGTTAACGATCAACCAGTAAGTGCAAAATTACTGCGCAGCGTTGGCGACAAACTCGTTGAGATACACGGTCAATTTGATACGCATGGGCTGCTTGATGCTAGCACCCATCGCGGTTTGTTGGATGAGTATGCAGGCATAGATAGCCGCGTGACAAAGCTTTGGTATGGCTGGAGAGATAAAGCGAAAGAGCTTGACCTACTGCAAACAACATCACAAAAAGCGCGCGCGGATGAAGAATAT
>CAKZMN010000175.1 GCA_937128575.1 uncultured Alphaproteobacteria bacterium
GCGAGCAGTGATAGCTGTCGATTAGCGTCACGCCATCCAGCGCATGCACCGCGCCATGGCCAAATTTATGTGCCGACAGCTTCTCGCCATATGTCCTAATAACCGCGTTGTGCGACACCAAGCCAAGGCTGAGAATAATCTTGAGGTTGGGCATAGCCGCCAGTTCATCTTGTAAAAACGGACGGCAATTTTTTTCTTCCTCGGCGGTGGTTTTGTTTTGCGGAGGAACGCAGCGCACCGCATTAGTGATGCGGCAATTCTTCATGATCAAACCATCATCCATATGCGCGCCGTAGGTTCCGGCAGCAAACCCAAACTTAATCAGGGTCGGGTAGAGCAAATCCCCCGCATAATCGCCGGTGAAGGGGCGCCCAGTGAAATTTGCGCCCTTAAGCCCCGGGGCAAGACCAACCACCAAAAGCTGCGCATTTAGGGGGCCAAAGGCGGGAACAGGCGCGTTAAATTTATCAGGAAACTTGGCAACATTATCCGCGCGAAAGGCGGTCAGGCGCGGGCATAAATTGCAATTTGGCGCTGGAGGGATGAAACTCATAGGCAAAACACTAGTGATATTGTTTATTAGGCGCAAGCGCGGGGCTTGCAAAATATAGATAAACGGATTATAACCGAGCTTCTTTTGAAATTTGAGGTAGATAAAAATGGCACGCGTAACCGTTGAAGATTGTGTTTTAAAAATTCCAAATCGTTTTGAGCTTGTAATGATGGCCGCGCAAAGAGCGCGTAAAATCGGCTCTGGCGCGCCGCTCACGATTGAGCGCGATGATGACAAAAACCCCGTAATTGCTTTGCGCGAAATCGCTGGTGACACCGTTCAGGAAAGCGATCTTAAAGAAGAGCTTATCCGTAATCATCAGCGCATGGTGGCGTATGAAGAAGAGGAAGAGACAATCGACCTTATGGACGGCGAAAAAGAATGGGGCAGCATCGCAGCAGAGGCCGCAAAAACCGGCATGTATAGCGAAGAAGAAATCAATGACGACGAAGCGGCTGAGCCTTCCTTGGAAGAGCTTGCTGGCGGCGCGCCAAAAGAATAAATAGCTGACCAAATATTCAGTCATGAATGAAAGCCGGATTTGTTCCGGCTTTTTTTATTGAGTTTTTGTAGCCCGTGCGGCCATTTGTTCAATGATTTGTAAGGGGTTTCATGTTACTGTTGGGGCTTGATTATATTTAAATACCAAAGAATTTTATGAGTATGTCGCTTCAAGAAAACCTTATTAATCAGATCAAAGCCTATAATCCGAATCTTGATGAAGCGGTGATCGTTCGCGCCTATGACTACGCGAAGCTCATGCATGAGGGACAAACGCGCTCCTCGGGGGAGGCCTATTACACCCACCCCGTTGAAGTCGCCAGCATTCTGGCAGAACTGAAAATGGACACCCCGACCATTGTCACCGCCATTTTGCATGACACGCTGGAGGATACCGAAGCGACCTTTGAAGATTTAGAGAAAAAATTCAGCAAAGAAGTCGCGGATTTGGTCAACGGGGTTAGTAAGCTAACCCGAATTGAAAGCCAAACCTTAGAAGGCAAGCAAGCGGAAAACTTCCGTAAATTATTGCTGGCGATGTCCGAAGATATTCGCGTGCTTTTGGTTAAGCTTGCCGATCGGCTGCATAATATGCGTACGATTGAAGGTATTAAAAAGCCGGAAAAGCGCCGCCGCATTGCTTTAGAAACATTAGAGATTTACGCACCCCTAGCGGAGCGCGTTGGTCTGCATACAGTTAAGGAAGAGTTAGAAGATCTCGCCTTCACACAGATGAACCCAGAGGCGCGCGAAAGCATCGCCAACCGCCTATCGTTCCTGCGCAAGGAAGGCACGGACATAGTTAAAAACATTATTGATGAGATGGAGGCGCTGCTTAAAAAATCCAACATTAATGGTCAGGTGCTGGGGCGCGAAAAAACGCGCTATTCCATTTGGAAGAAAATGCAGCGCAAGAATGTAGGGTTCGAGCAGTTATCCGATATCATGGCCTTCCGCGTGATTGTCGACACAATGGAGCATTGCTACACCGCGTTGGGCGTGATCCATAGTAAGTATCCAAGCATCCCTGGGCGCTTTAAAGACTACATATCAACCCCCAAACCCAATGGCTACAGCTCTATTCACACCACAATTATGGGGCCGGAAAAACAGCGCATTGAAATTCAAATCCGTACCGATGAAATGGATAATCAGGCGGAGCTAGGTGTGGCCGCGCACTGGGCGTATAAGGACGGTAAAAAACCATCTCTGCAAGATGCATCAAAATATCGCTGGCTGCGGGAGCTGCTGGATATTCTGGAGCAAGAGCAGCACCCAGAAGATTTTTGGGAAAACACCAAGCTAGAATTATTCCAAGATCAGGTTTTCGTGTTCACGCCGAAGGGCGAGTTGATTGAGTTGCCGAGCAATGCAACGCCGATTGATTTTGCCTACGCTATTCACTCCGACATTGGTGATAAATGTGTGGGCGCGAAGATCAATGGCCGTATCGCGCCGCTCAATTCCAAGCTAAATAATGGTGACCAAATGGAGGTGATTACCTCCAAAACACAAACGCCCTCCCCAACATGGGAGCGTTTTGTGGTCACGGGCAAAGCCAGATCGCACATCCGTAAATTCATCAGAAACCAGCAGCGCAGCGAGTATGTCACGCTGGGTAAGGCGATGCTGCAAAAGATTTTCCGCCAAGAAGGCTATGACTTCACGGAAAAAGCCGTCGGGGCGGTGGTTAAGAAATTCAAGGCCGATGAAAATGACGATATCTACGCGCGCATAGGCTCCGGTATGCTGGTGGCGCGCGAAGTATTCAGAGCCATTTTCCCAAGCCATAAAACCGAAGTTGCCAAACGCCCATCCGCGGACATGGATCAGGCCGTGATGGTCAAATCTTCAACTGGGCGTAACGCGCCCATGCCGATTAAGGGGCTGATCCCCGGCATGGCGATGCATTTTGCCCGTTGTTGTCATCCATTGCCGGGCGATCGCATTGTTGGAATTGTGACAACCGGCAAGGGCGTGACCATTCACACCATTGATTGCGAAACCTTAGAAACCTTTGCAGACACGCCGGAGCGCTGGCTAGACGTATCATGGGGCGAGGGGCCGGACACGCCAGAATCGCATGTGGGCCGCGTAAAGGTAACCTTCCAAAACGAGCAAGGCGCGCTGGCGACCATGTCGACAGTGATCTCCAAAAATGGTGGCAACATCATTAATTTACGCATCACCAGCCGCAGCGTAGATTTCTGGGATTTAAGCGTCGATGTCGGGGTGAAAGATACGAAGCATCTGAAAAACATTATCGCCGCGCTTCGGGCAACGCCGCTGATATCATCTGTCGATCGGGCGCGCGGGCGTTAGCGCGATAAATTTAGGCTGGGCATTTAAACAAAGATTCGAACGAGCAAGATATCTTATCGCGCCCATTTAACCTCTCTAGCTCCACAATACATACGGCTGCTTCAACAATGCCGCCTGCCTGTGCAATCAATTTTTCCGATGCGCTGATCGTACCGCCTGTGGCCAGAAGATCATCAATGATG
>CAKZMN010000176.1 GCA_937128575.1 uncultured Alphaproteobacteria bacterium
TATCAGGGTAAATACGCGTAAAAAGTTCAATGTCGCAGATAATTTCCAAATCGGCGGCTTTTGCCTTTTCCACGACATCATGTGGTTTTGGGTGCGTTAAGGGGATCCCCGGTGAAAGAAGCAAGAATGCGAATTTTGAAAAATCAGCCGTTTCAATATCGAGAATATCAAATTTATGCCTTTTGAGCTTTTCGATATTTGTCGCACTGTCATCACCAATTGTGACAGACGCGCCCGCGGCCTTTAAGGCCTTCGCGGTTGAGGTTCCCGATTTACCAAGCCCATAGACCAACACGGGCTTACCATTAAGATTCTCAACAAATTTTCGAATTTCCGAAGTTTTAGCCATAAACGAATCCACACTATTGTTAAAGAGCGTGGTATTATCGCAGTTTCAGCGTCGCGAGTCCAACCAAAGCTAAAATAACCGCAATGATCCAGAAACGAATTACGATTGTTGGTTCTGACCAACCTTTTTTCTCAAAATGATGGTGAAGCGGTGCCATAGCAAAGACGCGTTTACCCGTTAGCTTAAATGAAACGACCTGTACGATGACCGAGACTGTTTCTAATACGAATAACCCGCCGATAATAACGAGTACTAATTCATGCTTCACAGCGACAGCCATGGCGCCCAAAACACCACCCATAGCAAGTGATCCAGTATCGCCCATAAATATCATTGCAGGTGGGGCATTAAACCACAAAAACCCCATAGCACCGCCGATCAATGCGCCGCAAATAATAGCAAGCTCTCCCGTGCCCGGAATATAAGCAATATTTAGATATTCCGCGAAATCTGCTCTGCCGGTTAGATAACTGATAAAACCAAAACATGCGGCAGCAATGGCAACAGGCACAATAGCCAATCCATCTAGCCCGTCTGTTAGGTTCACCGCGTTCGACGCGCCGACCATAACGAGCAATGCCCAAGGCACAAAAAACAGACCAATGTAGACATACAAATCTTTAAAGACAGGGATAGCGATATGATTGCTTACATTATCAGGTAAAGCGTTCATTATTCCGTAAGCGGCAACACCGCCAATAGCAAGCTGACCCAATATTTTCAGCTTACCGGAAAGCCCTTTATGATTGCGCTTGGTTAGCTTTAAATAATCATCCGCGAAACCAATTGCGCCATAGCCAATTAAAACGAACATGGAATACCACATAAATGCATTGGAAAGATCAGCCCAGAGAATGGTTGATATACTGACCGAGATTAAAATCATCAAACCGCCCATTGTCGGCGTGCCGACCTTTGCCAGATGGTCAGGGCCAACCTCTCGCATTGGCTGCCCCTCTTTTTGTTTAGATTTTAGCCAACGGATCATTGGGGGCGCAATTACAAATGAAATAACCAGCGCCGTCATAATTGCACCGCCTGTGCGGAATGTTAAATAGCGGAACAAATTGAAGAATAGATATTCCTCAGCTAACGGGACTAGTAAATTATATAACATTTCAAACCTTTATACTGTTTCTGTAAAAATCTTTGTGTGCGCGTTTGCGGGCTCTCTCTTCCTATGATCGGGCGTTAAGCGCAAGGCTTCAGAGAATATAGTTTTTGATTTATTCCACAGTCCCTTAAACACAAGAAAGTCACCAGGAACAATAACATCAGGAATAATAGACTCAAGCCCTACATTTCCATGACGCGCCTGAATCTCCGCACGGGCGTTAGATACGGTTGCTACACTTTTTCCCGTATGAACAAAATCTAAATGCGCCAATTTATCTGGCACAGAAAAGCCAGCCTTTTTCAAAGTTAAAGCCTTATGGGCAGAGCGTGAAATATTATCTAAAATCGCGGTTTGACGCCCCATTCCAAGATCAATCATATTTGTAACGCGAAAAACTGCCTGTGTTTTTTCTAAAGATGGATCAGCCAGAGTGATCGTGTTTTTGACACTAGTTTTTTGATCCAAAATATTCGCATAAGGACGCATCGCCGATTCAAGGCACTTATCTGTTAATTTCAAAACCAGAAGAGTGGCTAGCAAAGCTGAATCATAAACAAACCCCAAAGGCAGGAGGAACGTATATTGATCCCCCATTACATCAACAGACAAACGCACGCCGTTGCCCGCCTCAATTATTTCAGATAGCCGGACATCTGCATGATTACCTTGTCCGTAGCTATATACGTGCTTAAGACCCGCGGCCTTTGCGCGACCTAGAACCGATAGAAAATCATCATCATCGGCATTAATTATCGCCGCGCCATGGGCTGGCATGTTTTCAAACATTGTGTCACGGCGCGCGCTTTCACAATTTGTGATCACTGCGATATCTGGCTGAACAGCCGGAGAAAACCCAAATACTCCAAAATCTATATCCGCAGGTTGGGACGCCATAGCTAAGGATAAATGACGACCAGACTTATGCGTTGTGCCTACTTTTGAAAGCACATCTCCAAACATTACACGCGCCCCCCTGCCCTGCACCGCTACAATTGTCGCGTGACTTTTAAAACGCGCCGCGCGCGCCAAGCATTGCAAAGCCGCAAAGGTTTCTGGAACATAAAGCGTCGGAATTTTATCTGAGGCTGGCATACACTTGGCCTGCATAACCGCCGCCGCGCCCTTTTGAAAAACAAGCTCTAAGTCATCTTCTTTAGACGCCACAAACAGATCGCCCGCTTGCAATTCATCTATATTCATAGACACGCCTGTTGCTACCCATGGCTGTGTATTTTCACCGCCTGTTACGATGGCGGCCTCTTCTGAATTCCAAATTACGGAGTGGTGCTCTCTCACTTTTAACTTAACTCCTTCATTGCTTTTTGTGCCTCTTCAATATCATCAAAGGGTTCGGTGACATCCGCAAAGACTTGCCCTTGTTCATGCCCCTTACCCGCGATTAAAAGCACATCGCCTTCGTCTATAATTTTCATGGCGGCAGCAATCGCTTCTGCGCGCCCCTCAATTTCGTTCACATCAGAGCTCCCCTCCACGACGCCCGCCAACACATGCTGACGGATTGCCGCAGGGTCTTCTGAGCGCGGATTATCGTCTGTTACTATAACTGCATCAGAGAGCTCAGATGCTACGCGCCCCATCATTGAGCGCTTGCCAGGATCGCGATTTCCACCGCAACCAAACACGCAGACTAATTTGCCCGTAATGTGCGGACGAAGTGATTTTAAAACTGTTTCAAGCGCATCGGGCGTGTGCGCGTAATCAACGTATATAGCGGCTTTTTTGGGATGCCCCTCCACCAACTCCAAACGACCTGGCGCGCCTTGTAGGGCGCTTAACGCCTCTATATATGATTTTTTATGTTCAACATCCTGTGCAAGAACCAAGCCTAGAGCACATAGCACGTTCATCGCCTGAAACTCACCGACTAGCTTCAAATCGATCTCTGCGACATCTCCAAATATTTCAACTTTTATAAGCTGACCATGCGGATTAGGGACAACATTAATAAGGCGAATATCTTCCCCCTTAAACCCATAGGAAACTATGTTTAGCTCTCTATTTTCTGCAATTGCTTTTAAGGCTTCAAACTCTTCTATATCCGCGTTCAAAACCACGCTTCCGCCAGAGACA
>CAKZMN010000177.1 GCA_937128575.1 uncultured Alphaproteobacteria bacterium
AATTTATTAACCTCGCGCTTATTCAGCAAAAGCTTTTTAGGGCGCTTCGGATCATGTTGTAAATTTTGGCTAGCTTGCTGATACTCGCTGATATTAACGTTATACGCCCATATCTCGCCCTTTTGCGGCGCCACATGCGCTTCATTAATAGAGCACTGACCAAGCCTTAAAGACTTCACTTCAGTCCCAAGCAGCATAATTCCCGCTTCGAATTTATCTTCGATGGCGTAATCAAAACGCGCGCGGCGATTTTCCGCCACGGTGTGATTGATGGAAATTAACCCAGACTTGCTCTTTTTCTTTTTGGACATGAGGTTATCGAGCGCCAGTTAGAATTAGCTACTCACTCCCGCATGCGAAAGGGCGGCATCAACAGTTTTTCGTCCGTTATCCGTCAAGGGCAAAATCGGACGACGCACCTGATCCGTGCATAGCCCTAAAACGCTAGCGGCATATTTAGTCGGCGCGGGTGAGCTCTCACAAAATAGCGCGCTCGCCAAAGGTGCAAGTAAGTCACGAATTTCTGCAACGCGCGCAATATTACCCGCCTCCCAAGCATCGCACATCTCCGCCGAAAGCTTTGGCGCGATGTTGGCAACAACGGAAATTGCGCCGTGCCCACCTTGCGCATAAAAGGCTGCGTTTGTTTCATCGCATCCAGAAAGCTGACAAAAATCAGCGCCAACTTCGCGGCGTGTTGTTGCTGGGCGTTCCAAATCACCTGTCGCATCCTTTACACCGACAATATTCGGCAGTTTCGCCAGCGCCGCCATTGTCTCAACATCCATATCGACAATGGAGCGACCAGGAATGTTGTACAGAATGATGGGAATGGAAACATCATCATGAATGGCGCGAAAATGTTCATACATGCCCGCCTGCATAGGTTTGTTGTAATAAGGCGTGACTGTCAAAATAGCATCCGCGCCCGCATCCTTGGCGTGCTGCGCAAGGGTCATGGCTTCGCGCGTTGAGTTAGAGCCCGCGCCCGCAATAACCGGAACGCGCCCGCCCGCAACATCAACGCAGCGCTCAATGACTTTATTATGTTCGTCATGCGAAAGGGTAGGGGATTCGCCCGTTGTGCCGCACGGTACTAAACCATGGGAACCCTGTTCAATTTGCCACTCAACAAAAGCATCAAAAGCGGGCCAATCAATTTCGCCGTCTTTAAATGGTGTAATCAAGGCTGGGATCGATCCCTTAAACATGATAAATCTTCCTAATCATTGTAAAAATAAAGTGTAAAAAGTGTTCGCTAATTTATATCTAACATTCAGAAAAAGCAAGAAAAGCCTCGCTTTGACCTTCTTTGCGCTGACTCTATTTATATACTGCGCAGCCGCATTATCCCCCCAAAGTGCGGCGCAAACATCGAATAACAGGGCCAAAACCGTCAAAGCCCTGCAAGCCATCAATCAAGGGCGATGGACGGTCGGGCGCGACATCATTGCGCAAACTAAAGATCCTTTGGCCTCCAAGCTATATTACTGGCTGGTTTATACGGATAAAAACGAGCCCTCACGTTTTTCGGGATTAACGCAGTTTATTCGCAATAATCCGCAATGGCCGGGTATGAGCGGCATGAAAAGAAAAGCTGAAAAGGCCATGGCGGGCGACGCGGTTGGCCCAAATGAAATAATTGCATGGTTTGATGACTACCCGCCCAAAACGCAACAGGGGATGGATTTGTACCTCGACGCATTATTCGGGCAGGGCAAGTCCACGCAAGCCAAGAAGGTGCTGTCTGATTGGTGGGCGCAAACGCCGTTAACCAGAGATGACCAGCAAGATTTATTCCGCAAATACTCATCACATCTTGGCCGTGCGGCGCACCACCGCCGCTTTGATATGTTGCTCTTTGCGGGGCAGTATCAAAATGCATCTGCCGTTGCGCGTGTTTTGGGCGGCGGCTATCCTGCACTCGCCGAGGCGCGCATTGGGCTAGCCAAGCAAAGTAAAAACGTAAACGCCCTTGTCGCAAAAGTACCGCAAAATTTACAATCTGATCCTGGATTGTTGTATGAGCGTTTGCGCTGGCGTCGCCGTAACAAAAACAATCCGGGCGCTATTGAAATCCTTCGCCGCATGCCACCAGCAAACAAAATCGACAATAAAGCCGATTGGTGGCGCGAGCGCCACATCATCATTCGCCGCCTAATCGAAGAAAAGCGATATGAGGGGGCGTATGTTTTGGCAAGCGCTCATGTCCAAGAAAGCGGATTAGCTTACGCACAGGCCGAGT
>CAKZMN010000178.1 GCA_937128575.1 uncultured Alphaproteobacteria bacterium
CACACCTTGGTTTTGGACAGCGCGCCCTGATCGTTGCGCCGCCTAGAACGGGTAAAACAGTGATGCTGCAAAATATTGCGCATTCTGTTGCTGAAAATCACCCTGATGCCTATTTGATCGTTCTATTGATTGATGAGCGTCCAGAGGAAGTAACTGACATGGCGCGTAGCGTACGCGGTGAGGTTATATCTTCCACATTTGATGAACCGGCCTCACGTCACGTACAAGTTGCGGAAATGGTCATGGAAAAGGCGAAACGCCTTGTTGAGCATAAGCGCGACGTTGTTATTTTGCTTGATTCCATTACACGTCTTGCACGTGCGTATAATACCGTGGTGCCATCATCTGGTAAGGTTTTGACGGGCGGCGTGGATGCAAACGCGCTTCAACGTCCAAAGCGTTTCTTTGGTGCGGCGCGTAATATTGAGCAAGGCGGATCATTGACGATTATTGCTACCGCTCTTATTGATACGGGTTCACGTATGGATGAAGTGATCTTTGAAGAATTTAAGGGTACAGGTAACTCTGAGATTGTTCTGGATCGTAAGATTTCTGACAAGCGTGTCTTCCCAGCGATTGATATCCAGAAATCTGGAACGCGTAAAGAAGAGCTATTGGTTGATAAAGATACATTGCAGAAAATGTGGGTGCTTCGCCGCATTCTTAACCCGATGGGTACAATTGATGCGGTTGAATTCTTGCTCGGCAAGATGAAAACATCGAAGACGAATGATGAGTTCTTCCAGTCTATGAACCAGTAATTCACGCATAAGAACAAAGATTTAAACAGCAGGCCCCGTCTTTTGATTGGGCCTGTTTTTTATCGCGCGCACCTTTGAACTTAATAAAATTTGAAATAAATATTTCCCTTAATTGATTGAAATTCCATACAAAATCGAAACGATAGTTGTTGTCATATCCTAAAGAATATGTTCCGATGGGGTTATAGGGTTTGAGTTATGTAAATCAAAATAATAAGAAACGAAACACTCTTTGGGCCCCTTAAAAATAATAATAAAAAATTATATGGCATAAGGTTTGGGTAAATGGGTAATGCACTTCACATTCATGTGATCGGACGATTGTCGCGCGGGCTTTGTCGCTTTGCGTTTCTGGCAATGGTTTTTCTCGTATGCTCTCCGGCGTCCTCCTATGCCTTTAATTCCTATCACGCACACATCAGTGACACTGATGCTCCTGTGCAAATTGTTGATGATGTGGCCTCTCATGGTTATGTCACAAACTCCCCTCCCCCGTCTGTGGTGGATTCGTGCCTTCCCCTGCTTGAATCTATTCATCATACATCCCCCTCCTTAGCCACGGATCGGAACCAGCGCTCGGCTGGAAATGCAGCGCCTTTAGGTCTTGTAATTGGTGTGCGACTTGCTCTCTCCTCGCCAAAAAAGACCACATCTTCGCGCTCAAACCAGGCCCGCTTCGGCTTTTGGCAACCCCTAGAATCGATGAAAGGCGACCGTCGTGCTCTTTCGGTTGCAGATTATCGTGACTGCCAAAAGAAAGAGGCGATGAAAGCCTTGGGCGAATTTAGATGGAAAAGATAGGGCGCTTTTATATGTCCCTCGCGTCGCTGGTCGTCTCTAGAAACCCCTAAGGTTTCGGGGACGACCACACGTTTCCCCCACTCCCCCCATTATTTCGACGGCAGTAGGCTTTTGATCAATTTAAGTCGAATTTTTTCGCTAAATTGTTTGGTAATTAAATACCCTGCGGCGATGATTGCGCCAAGAATTACGGCATCAACGATTAAGCTTAAACCAGAATTTCCGATGTGATTTGTAATGGTCGTACGTGCGCCGAAATAATATACAGCCAAGAGCAAAGCCCCGCCCGCGCCCGTTATGGCGCGGTTTGTTTGTATTTGTTTGCGGGTTAATTGATTTAAAACAATGTTGGCATTTTTAGTAAGCTGCATCGCGGTTTCTGCGCTTAACCCCACGGGCGTTGAGCGGAATAGCGCCTTTGCGGCCTTGGCTTCTCTGAATTTGATGACGGCTTTAAAGGCGCTGCGAATCGTTTTATATCTCAGCGCGTTTTTCACGTTTGCGTTGATATCTGATTGGCCGCTTACGGCGTCATTTAGTAATTTTATTGGCTTTTTCAAAACTTCATTTAAAAAATCTGGCGTGTTTACAAGAGCGCCTTCGGGGCCAAAGATAAAGGCCGGTACAGAAATTTCTCCAAGTGTAAGCTCAATGTCAGCATAGGGTAGAACAACCTTATAGGCCTGCGTTATCTGATTGGGCGTTGGCTGTCCGTCATGTAGAATTGCTTCAAAGGCCAGGTGCTCATGAAGATCGCCCTGTTTCTGGGTTATGATATTTTGAATTTTTTCAGGCACCGCGCTGCGGTCATAGTCAAAGTGACATAGGGCCTCGTGCTCTAGCACGCTGATGTGTGAATTCCACCCCTGCCCGCCACATTGTTTACAGGTTGTTGAGCCGACCGTTTTACAAACCGAGCACTGCACGCGTTTGGTTTGCTGGCAGAGGGTGCAGCTGGTTTTACCGTGACCGTGACATTTGGGGCATGGTTGATATTGACCGCCCTGCTCCTGCACTTGCCGCGCGCCGTTGCAATGATGACAAGATTCATATCCATCGCCGTGGCAACGCGTACATTGTTCATACCCCTTGCCGTGGCAGCGCTGGCATTTGATTTTGCCGTGTGATGCGCAAGGCGGACAGGCTTCGTAATATACGTACTCTGATTTCAAACTTTTCAACTTGATTGTTTCTTGATCAAGACCAAAGCCCTTGTCTTTTCGCTCCAAAAGCATCGTTTTGATGTTTTTAATGGCCGTTTGATCATGCGTTATTTTGTGATTTTCTTTTTCGATTTCGCTGCGTAAATCTTGCGGGTTATCTACCCTTTTGGGACCGGTGACTTTACCGGCGGACGTTTTGTTTGTGACTTTGTTTTTAAGCTCGAGCGCGGTGGTGGCGATGAATTCTAATGTTTCGCCTTCGAATTTCTCCAGCTTCACATGTTCTGTCTTTATACCATTGCCCTTCACTGCGGCTTTAATGGTTTCTAGCGCAGGATCGGCGTAGCTTGCCTCCAAATTTGCTTTGTAGGACGCTCCGCTTGATGGTTGCGCTTGTTCGTGATGGCCGGGTATCTCGTCATCCACTTTGTTTTGCCTATCGCAAATGGGTTTCTAGAAATTCTGCGCTGTACGTGTTTGCTCTTGTCGCTGCTGCCTCATCATAATGCAT
>CAKZMN010000179.1 GCA_937128575.1 uncultured Alphaproteobacteria bacterium
CACGCCAATCACCTCAAAGGCCTTGCGCGACGCGCCCATGGGCGTTGTATCGGGCGCAAACCACATGGCATCCCGGCCAAATTTCTCAACGCCCTTGTTAAATTTCGTGCGCTCGCGCTCTTGGAAGCGCAGGATCATTTCCTTACAGCCGCCCCAACCGGGGATTACGCCCACGCCGACCTCAACAAGGCCTGTATAGGTTTCGGCATGTGCCTGCACCGCGTCAGAGGACAGCAAGATTTCACATCCGCCCCCCAGCGCCATGCCGGACGGCGCGGAAACAACAGGGAATGGCGCGTATTTCAGGCTCATGAATGTTTGCTGGCCAACGCCGATAAATTGCTCCACCTGCGGATACATCGCGATATTCATCATGAATAATGCAAGGCCAAGATTGGCGCCTGCAGAGAAATGGGACGCTTCGTTATACACCACCAGCGCCTTATGATCGCCGGAGCCATCACCGATTGCGCCGATAACCTTGTTCAGCATATCGAAAGTGTTCTCGTCGAAGGTGTTCATTTTCGATGTGTGTTCAAAACATAAAACGCCATCGCCAACGTCCCATACGGATGCGCTGCCGTTTTTCATGACGGGCTCGGATGATAGTTTGATATCGCGCAAAAGCAGCACGCCATCCGGGCGTTTTACATCATGGTATTTGCCGTCTGTGCCAAAATATTGGCGCTGTCCATTTTCAATGCGATAGAAGGTGCCATCACCAATTTTGGTGAGTAGATCTGGCACGGCGGCGCCATCCTCGGTTAGTTTTTCCGTCAGCCATTTAGGGCCGAGCGCATCGATCATTTCGAAGGGGCCCTGTTTCCAGTTATAGCCAAGTTTCATGCCTTCATCGATGTCGAAAACTGTGTCGGCGATTTCACCAACTAGCTGTACGGCGTAGGCCAATGTGTCGCGCAGAACTGCCCAAGCGTAGCGCCCGCCAGCATCATCGGTCGTGACAACAGCTTTCAAGCCCGCTCTACCTGCCTTAACAGAGGCCAGCGCGGCGGCGGCCTTTTTCTCGGATGGTTGATATTGGGATTCCTCGAACTTATCGGTACTGATGGCTAGAGCTTGCTTCTCTTTTTTGCCCTTTGGCGCATCGGGATTGAGACGGTAAAAACCGCCCTTGCCCTTGCGGCCTGTATAGCCCGCCTCGATCATGCCGTGGATGAATTTATGATCAATGAATTGATCGCGATAGGCGTCCGTCTCCGCCAGCGTTGAGAGAAGGGAGGCCGAGAGTTTAGGCATTAAATCAATGCCCACCAAATCAATCAGACCGAACACACCGGTTTTGGGAATGCCGACAGGCTTGCTCATCACAGCATCGGCGATTTCGATAGAAATATCTTGTTTGATGGCCTCATTCACACCAGAAGTAAGCCAGTAAACGCCCAAACGGTTGGCGATAAAGCCGGGCGTATCGTTACATTGCACAACGCCCTTGCCGAGCTGTACGTCACAAATTTCGCGGATGGTTTCAACCGCATCGGGGCGGGTTTTTTTACCGACAACCAATTCCAGCAAGCGCATATAGCGGGGCGGATTGAAGAAGTGGGTGATCATGAAGTCTTTGGCGAATTCGTCGCTTTGTCCCTCCACCAATTTATGAAGCGGAATGGTGGACGTGTTGGAGGAAACGATAGAGCCTTTTTTGCGGTGCTTTTGCAGTTTTTCGTAGGTGGCATGTTTGATTTTAACATCCTCGAGCACAACCTCGATAATCCAATCAACATCACCCAGTAAATCCAGATCATCTTCCAGATTTCCGGTCGTGATCAGCTTTGCGTTGCGTTTATGCATGAAGGGCGCGGGGTCGGTTTTAAGCATGCGCGCAACCGCGTCTTTGGCGAGGTCTTTGTCATCCAATTTGATATCAAGCAAAACAACCGGCAGGCCAGCATTGGCAACTTGCGCCGCGATGCCGCTACCCATGACGCCGGAGCCAATGACGGCCACCTTTTTAATGTCTTGTTTGCTCATATCTTTTGTCCTTTCAAATTCGTTCAAATCTTTTGGATCGAATTAATCAAAATCAGCCATGCACTCATAAAATTCATTCATTGTTTGGGTTGTCCATTTTTCGGTATTGCCGATTTCTTGGAATTGCCCGCCCAGAATGTAGTTCACGTTTTCGATGACTTCAGCTTCGTAGCTGCGCACCTGTTTTATATCTGTCATGGGTTCGGCCATGCCGCGCACAAGGCGCATATAAAGCGTTGTTAGCCCCTCTAGTGAGCCAAAGATCAATAATTTATCGCGCAAGTTCTCAAGAGATTTTAATTTATTTTCCATGTAGGGCAGGTGATATTTATCGATGTATTTTGTTTTTTGTTCTATCTCGCGCTCTTGTGCGGAGAGCACGACGCTTGCCTCGCGCGCGCTTAAAAACATTTTACCATCTGCGGTTTTTAATTCTTCTTGGGAGGCTTCTAATAAATCGATGAAGGCTTTGCCGTCTTTTTGAATGGCCGTCAAGGTCGCTGCATCTGGTTTTTTGCCGAATAGAGATTTTTTCTGATCAACGCCCAAGCCCGTCAGTTTTTTGCGCGCAACATCAAATTTATTTATACGCAAATTAGAGCGCAGTGAAGTTGCCGCCTGCTCCGCATCTTTGCGGCTAGCAATTTTCTCCAGATTATCCATGAGCGCCGAGAGATGCGCTTCCGCCTTTTCCAAAATGGTGACGGCCGCGGTCAGTTTTTCATTTGAATCCTGAAGCGCATTGCGTTCCTTTTGATAGCGGCGCAAAACAGTGCCCGTATTGGATGTCCGTTTGAATTTTTTATCTTTT
>CAKZMN010000180.1 GCA_937128575.1 uncultured Alphaproteobacteria bacterium
AACAATAATCTAGCATGAGGAGTTGCAGCACAAACTCTCAGAGTAAAAGTGATGCAACTCCATCATGGTTCGAATTTATGCAATAACAACCAAATGAAAAATATTTCTCGACGCACTGTTGTGCATGAAAACAAACTGCATCCGGATTTGGACTTTTTCGCACGCGCGATTCGCGTTCCATCGTTTTAACTTCCCAGCCTTGTGCGCCGTTGGTGTTCAGAAATTCCGAAAACTTAACCGGATCAACTTTAGATCCCCCAAGGAATAGGGAGCCCAGCATGCTCTCGCGGTAAATCACAACTTTATATTCAAATGTATCAGTCATTATAGTTTATCCTTCAAAAGTTTATTCACCGCGCCCGGGTTGGCTTTGCCTTGTGACTTTTTCATCACCTGACCAACAAAGAACCCAAACAGTTTGTCTTTACCGCCGCGATAGGCTTCTACCTGACCTTGGTTTTCGGCAATCACTTCGTCAATAATCGCTTCAATCGCGCCGGTGTCAGTTACCTGCTTCAGGCCTTTTTCTTCAACAATAACGCCGGGCGCTTTGCCGCTTTTATACATCTCTGCAAAAACATCCTTGGCGATTTTGCCACTAATCGTGTTATCGGAAATAAGCGCGGTCAGCTCTCCAATGCTCTCCGCCGAAACCGGAGAATCGGAAATGGCTTTATGCTCATCCTTATTCAGCGCGCCCAGCAATTCATTGATCACCCAGTTCGCGGTCAGCTTCGCATCATTGCCATTGGCGGCGGTTTCAAAATAATTGGCGCGCTCGCGCTCCGCGATTAAAACACTAGCGTCATAAAGGCTCAAACCAAAATCGGCCATAAAGCGATGCTTTTTTTGATCCGGCAGCTCCGGCAGGGCATCGCGAATACGATCAATTTGTTCTTGCGGCACATGCAGCGGCAGTAAATCTGGGTCGGGGAAGTAACGATAATCATGAGCTTCTTCTTTGGATCGCATGGAACGTGTTTCGTTCTTCGCGGGATCCCAAAGGCGCGTTTCTTGAACGACTTCACCGCCATCTTCGATAATGTCAATTTGACGACTAACCTCAAAATCAATCGCTTGCTGCACAGCCTTCAATGAGTTTACGTTCTTAATTTCTGCCCGCGTGCCAAGGCCTTCGCCGGGGCGGCGCACTGAAATATTAACGTCCGCGCGCATCGATCCCTCATCCATGTTTCCATCGCATGTTTCAAGATAGCGCAAAATCATGCGGATTTTCGACAGATAGGCAACCGCTTCTTCGGGGTCGCGAATGTCGGGCTCAGACACAATCTCCATCAGCGCGCAACCGCTGCGATTTAAATCAACAAAGCTTTTTGTTGGGTGCTGATCATGCACGGACTTGCCCGCATCTTGTTCCAGATGCAAACGCGTAATGCCAATTTCCTTGGTGCTGCCATCGGGCAGGTCAATCTCAATTGTGCCCTCACCAACAATCGGGTGTTCAAATTGTGAAATCTGATACCCCTGCGGCAGATCGGCATAGAAATAATTCTTGCGTGCAAAAACGGATGTTTTGTTAATTTTAGAATTAAGCCCAAGTCCGGTTTTTACCGCTTGCTCAACCACAAATTCATTGGGAACCGGAAGCATGCCCGGCATCGCCGCATCAACGATGGAAACTTGAGAGTTCGGCTCTGCGCCAAATTGTGTGGACGCGCCAGAAAACAACTTGGAATTGGCAATCACCTGCGCATGAACTTCCATGCCTATAACAATTTCCCAATCGCCTGTTTCGCCCTTAACCAATTGTGCCATTTTGCCGTTCCTATTTATGCGCATAAACCAATGTAAGGGCACACATTACCCCCACCGCAAAGCGCTGTCTAGCCCCAGCCTATAACAAGATTTAGAAAGTTTTGAGTGCCTACCAGCCAAGCTCATGTTTTTGCATACAGGTGGTAATGGAGGTCTTAGATTTCTGCGCAAATATTTTGCTGCTCATCAAGTCAGCCAGCATTTGTTGAACATTCATGTTTTGCGCATCTTTGATCATTTCTTCTTTGGCCATCACGCCGCCAGCCTTCACAACAAACTTCCCCATGTCATTGCCCAAACACCCGCAAACCTCGCGCGCTTTTTTAAGGCCTTTGGTTACCTCTGGCTGCGACATGCAGTGATTAACCACCATATCTTCAACTGGATATTCCATGCATGGAATGTAAACCAGCGCCATCATGCGCTGTCTTTGGAAATTACCTTCTTTGGTTTGTGTGAACATCGTTTGAATTTCGTCCACGCTCATTGTCTCGACCATTTGCGCCGCCGTGCAGCCACAAAGCGCTTTATGCGAGTCCGCGCTCATAATGCCTGCGGGCTGTTTTAGACAGTTTTTGTAATATTGATTAGCTAGGTTCTTGCCAGCCACTTTAGGATCAGTGTTTTGCGGCTTATCCTTGTCGTTCAAATCAAGCGCGCGCTCCAAATCATTGTCTGGGCCGCTAAATGGGTTATAAACTTTGGGTGCATCACTGCTTTGCGGTGCATCACGCTTAACAAAAATATCCGCCCCCGCGATGGCAGGAAACAAACAAGCAAGTGCAAAGGCGCATGTAAAAATATATCTCATGTCTATGAGTATATATTAAGCGGCCGCTTTCGCCAATGTTTGCGGAAGTGCGGTGAAGTTTGCGGCGCGTTCGATGTTGGCCGCAATCTTAATCACGGTTTCTTCATCCCACACGCGGCCCGTAATCTGCAGGCCAAGCGGCAGACCTTGCGCATCCACGCCGCCCGGAATAGATATCCCCGGCAGGCCAGCCAAATTACCCGTTACCGTGAACACATCGTTCAAATACATCTTGATCGGATCATCTTCATTTTCACCAATCGCAAAGGCCGAGGATGGTGCGGTCGGGGTCAATATCGCATCGCACTGTTTAAACGCTTCAACGAAGTCGTTCAAAATCACGCGGCGCACCTTTTGTGCCTTAATGTAATACGCATCGTAATATCCAGCCGACAGCACATAAGTACCAATCATAATGCGGCGCTTCACTTCATCGCCAAAACCTTCTGCACGGGTAAGGGCGTACATGTCGTCTAAGCTTTCGCCCTCAACGCGCAATCCATAACGAACCCCGTCATAACGCGATAGGTTCGAGGAGGCTTCCGCCGGTGCAATAATGTAGTAGGCGGGCAGGGCATATTTCGTATGCGGCAGGCTAATTTTAACCGGCTCCGCGCCTGCTTCCTTGATCCATTCAATCCCTTGCTGCCAAAGCTTTTCAATTTCTTCGGGCATGCCATCAATGCGGTATTCATCGGGGATGCCGATTTTCATACCTTTAATGTATCCGCTTGCGGCGGCGGCGAAGTCAGGCACATCTTGCTTGGCAGACGTCGCGTCCTTCGGATCGTGCCCAGACATAGATTGTAAAATAAGCGCCGCATCTTCAACCGTACGCCCAAATGATCCGGGATGATCCAGTGATGATGCAAACGCCACCGCGCCCCAACGTGAACAGCGACCATAGGTCGGCTTGATGCCGACAATGCCGGTCAAACTTGCGGGCTGGCGAATTGATCCGCCAGTGTCTGTACCTGTCGCGCCCATCGCGATGCGCGCGGCAACCGCGGCGGCAGAACCACCAGATGAACCACCGGGAACAAGCGGCGTGTCATCACCCTCACGCGTCCATGGGTTAATCACATTGCCAAAATGACTGGTTGTGTTGGCAGAACCCATGGCAAATTCATCCATGTTGGTCTTGCCCAGCATAACTGCGCCATCTTCAAATAAGTTCGATGTCACTGTGGATTCGTATGTCGGAACGAAACCTTCCAAAATCTTACTCGCCGCGGTTGTCTGCACGCCCCTGGTGCAAAACAAATCTTTAATCGCCAGCGGTATACCATCAAGCAACTTCGCACCGCCGCCCGCGCGGCGCGCATCAGAGGCCTTGGCTTGCTCAAGCGCAATTTCCGGCGTTTCTGTAATATACGCGTTCAAATTCTTGGCCGTAGCCATTGCATCAATATGCGCTTGCGTCAGTTCAACCGCACTAAAATCTTTGCTCTCAAGCCCCTTAAGGGCATCTGTAATTGTAAGTGTTGTTAGATCGCTCATACGCGCTCTTTCCCTCTCATAATAAGGCGGCCAGCCAGAAAGCTGCATAATCCCGCAAATGTAATAACGCCAGCAAAGGTCATCGCCGTGACCTTATCTAAATCTATAAATCCCTGTAAGAACGCAGGGTTCCCAAGTGAAATACCGCCAAAAGCCATAAGCATTAATCCTTCAACTTGAAGAATAGCGCGCACCAGTCGTAATCCGTGTTTGGGTGATGTGTCGGGCATGCGGCTGATCTACTCCACAACCTTGGGCACAACGAAGAAATCTTGTGTCTCTTCCGGTGCATTCTTCAAAACCTTATCGGCATAACCGCCATCGGTCACTTCATCTTTGCGAAGAACCAGCTCTGTATTTACAACATTGGCCAGCGGCTCAATATTATCTGTATCCACCTCCTGCAGCTGCTCCACCCACTTAATAATACCAGTAAGGCTGGCCGCACGCGTATCCAACTCCGCATCATCCATTTTCAGGCGTGACAGGTTGGCAATTTTCTTGGCGGTGGCTAAATCAATTTCGGACATAATAAAATTCCTGCTGAAACAATAACGAAACCATGGACTTCTAACACCGTTGAGGTGTATTTTCAACGCCTATGACGGTTGATCTATTAAAAAATA
This sequence comes from uncultured Alphaproteobacteria bacterium, assembly GCA_937128575.1. GTDB lineage: Bacteria > Pseudomonadota > Alphaproteobacteria > Micavibrionales > Micavibrionaceae > JAGRKE01. Next base: position 4,714 of record CAKZMN010000180.1, read on the forward strand.
TTAAGGACAAGCGCCCTGTGGGGCGCGCATTGCTTGGGATGGATGTGGGTAAGAAAACCATAGGCCTTGCGCTGTGTGATCCTGATTGCCGCGTTGCCACGCCGCTTATGACCATCAAGCGCACCAAATTCACCAAAGATTTGCTGCGTCTTGAGGAAGTCGTCCGCGAATATGAGGTCGGCGGCTTTGTCATTGGTTTGCCCGTAAATATGGATGGCAGCGAAGGCCCGCGCGCCCAATCCAGCCGCGATTTCGCATTAGAGCTCGCGCGTTATCCCGATGTGGTGGGGCAGGAGCCCTGGCTCGCCCTATGGGATGAGCGCTTATCCACAGCGTCTGTGAAAGACTTTGTGGATAGTTCTGTGCGCAAACGCAAAACCCGCGTTGAATCAAAGGATAGCGGCCTAATCGACAAGCTCGCCGCCCAACACATCCTGCAAGGTGCGATAGATTCCCTGTAAAACAGTTTGTGCTTATATATAGATAGTTATGCATAAAAAATACCTTGATTTTTATGCGTTAATATCGTATTGAAATGCCCAATATTTGGATCATATAGGACTTACATGATGAAACTTGGTTTAGGAT
>CAKZMN010000181.1 GCA_937128575.1 uncultured Alphaproteobacteria bacterium
GATGCCAAACTGAATGCCGTATTACAAAAAATAGGTGATGAATTTCATCCAAGAGAATACTATGTTAAAAAGTGGAATTACACGCTTGATGAAAACAAAAGGTGCATTAATTATTGGGATTTCGACAAGGGGAATGGTATGGTGCAAACACCAAAATTGAAATAGCAGTTGGATTCTAGCTGTACTTAATTAATTACCATTAATTGAAAATCTGAGAATAATAATGGCAAATAGGTAGTTAATCGCAGGGCCCGCAATAACAACGGCGGCGCGCTTCCATACAGGCTTAGCAAAAAACGCAACTTCGCGCTCTGCCTCTGTCATCGGGCGCGGCGGCTCTTCACCATCATCAACAGCATCATCATGCGTGGCACTCGCCGGATCCATATCACCAAATAATTTAACGTAACCACCAAGGGGAATGATCGAAAGCTTCCAACGCGTGCCGTGCTTGTCATTTACACCAAAAATCTCAGGGCCAAAGCCAATCGAAAAACTCTCAACCTTAACGCCGCACATTTTGGCAACAATGTAATGTCCCCACTCATGCACAAAAACCAAGAGACTCAATACAAAAATGAACGTGCCGCCATAGATCCACACATTCGTACCTAGAAATTGAAATAATTCGAAAAAATTCATTTAAACCAACTTTGCCTTTGTTTTTTGTTCGTTGTTTATATAGTCCAGCACAGCGCTGCGTATATCCTGATCGTAATTTTGAACGTCTTTTACTGTGGGCAATTCCGCCCCCTCAGCAAACTCAAGAGCGTAGCTTATACAATCCAAGATACCAAGGAAACCAATCTTATTATTTAAAAACGCATCCACCGCCACTTCATTGGCGGCATTGAACGCCGCGCACGCATATCCGCCGCGTTTAATGCAATCATATGCCATAGCAAGTGCGGGAAAGCGTTCTAAATCTGGTGCATCAAAACTTAAATCTGGCGTAGCTGCTAAATTAAGGCGTTGCCCCGGCGTTTCAAGCCTCTCTGGCCACGCCAGCACATTGGCAATAGGCGTGCGCATATCACTCGCCCCCATTTGCGACAGAACAGACCCGTCACAATACTCCACCATCGAATGAACAATTGACTGCGGATGTATGAGAACCTCAATCTGCTCCGGCGGCAGATCGAATAAATAATGCGCCTCAATAACCTCTAGCGCCTTGTTCACCATCGTCGCGCTATCGATTGAAATCTTGTCCCCCATCGACCAATTGGGATGCGCCAAGGCTTGCTCCACCGTGGCCGCGCCCATTTCCTCAAGGCTCCATGTCCGAAACGGGCCGCCAGAGGCTGTAATGATAATTTTATTGATCGAGGCTTTGCGCTCAAAATCAAACACCTGAAATATGGCGTTATGCTCACTATCCACGGGTAAAATGGTTGTGTTATGCGCCCGCGCCTCCGTCATAACAAGGGCGCCCGCAGAAACCAAAGGCTCCTTATTCGCAATCGCCACGGCCTTAGAACTGCGGATGGCATTCATGATCGACTCCAGCCCCGCCATCCCAACAATCGCCGCCAGGGTCACATCAACGGGGCGCTTAGACACCGCATTCAAACCATCAACGCCGCTAAAGACTTCGATATCAGTGCTGGACAGTAACGCTTCCAGCTCTGCGCGCTTATCATCTCTGACAATCACCGCGCTGCGGGCCTTAAGCGCTATAGCCGTCTCCGCCAGCTTTTGCGCATTTTCATTTGCGCTCACCGCATGTACATCAAAATGATCGGGGTTTGCCAAAATCACATCAACCGCGGAGCATCCAATAGAGCCCGTCGCGCCCAATATATTTATAGATTTTTTCTGATCAGACATTGGCCAGCATAGAAATAATAAATAGGAACACCGGCGCCGCCAAAAGCATTGAATCCATGCGATCAAGCAAACCGCCATGCCCAGGGATAATTCGCCCCGTATCCTTAACATTGGCGCTACGCTTTAAAAACGACACCATCAAATCGCCCGCCTGCCCGACAAACCCAACAACAAAACCGGCGGCAAATATAAATAGATCAAGCGATAAGTCCGGCAGATGCCCACCTTCGAAAAACAAGAAATACCCATTAAGCAACACAACAGACAAAATAGCGGGCGACAGCAACGCCCCCGCAAAACCCGACCATGTTTTATTCGGACTGATTTTTGATGCCATCTTGGGCCCGCGCACAGTTTTACCAACTAAATACGCGCCAATATCACTCGCCCAAATCATAGACATAAATAGCAGCGAAAGCGCGAATGGATGGGCGCTGCGAATTAAATAACAGCACCAAAAGCTGATCAAAATATATAAAACACCAAACACAATGCTGGTCACTCTACGCGGCGCCTGCAGGGACACATGCACCCATTCATAAAGGCAAATCAACGCCAAGGCCAACAGCAGAAATAGAAACGGCAAACCGCCATAATAGACAATAGCCAAAGCCAGCGGGCCAAGGATCAACGCCGAAGCCGCTCTTTTTTGTAACGATGTAACCAAAAAACCCGCCACGCGCCATTATCCTTAAACATATATAGAATTATTTAAACAGAAGAGCTCTTGCTCTTTAATGCCCCAAAACGTCTATCACGCGCGGCATATTCATTCAACGCCCACTCTAAATCACGTTTATCAAAATCTGGCCAAAGGGTCGGCGTAAACACAAGCTCCGCATAGGCGCATTGCCATAGCAAAAAGTTACTAATGCGCTGCTCTCCGCTTGTGCGAATTAAAACATCCGGGTCGGGGAAATCGGCGGTGGTTAAAAAACTACAAAAACGCTCCTCCAGTTGCGCCATCGACATGTCCGCAACGCCCGCCCCCTCTTCCAAGGCTA
>CAKZMN010000182.1 GCA_937128575.1 uncultured Alphaproteobacteria bacterium
CTACACCAAGGGGATGGTCAACTCCCTGCGCCGTCAGGGAAAATCGAAAAAAGCCGTCTTCGCAAAACTGCAATCAAAGCGCGTCCCCGCATCCCTGATTTCTAGCGCATTAGCGCAGCGCGATACCGATAACGCCGAGAGCGAAAAGGAGGCCGAACTGAAGGCCGCATTAATTTTTGCGCGCAAAAAGCGCTTTGGTCCGTTTGTTGGGTCAAAAGAGATACCAAATGACAAGGCACTGTCATCAATGGCAAGAGCCGGATTTAGCTACGAAACGTGTCGAATTGTTTTTGATATGGATCTTGATCAAGCGCAAGAGAGAATTGGCCGCTATTAAAGCCTGCCTTATGCACTCTCATTTTCTGGCGCTGATTTATCAATATTATCAGCCCCCTGCTCCGCTTCATTTACATCGCTCTCAGCGCCCTCGGATAAAGCTTCCTTTTTCACACACACGCGCGTCTTCGGGAAAATGATCGTCGCCGTTGTTCCGATACCTTTTTGAGAGAACAGCTCAAGGTCACCACCATGCAGCTTCACCAGCGCGTCAGCCAAGGTCAAACCAAGACCGGTACCAGAGTTGCTCCGGCTAAGGTCATTTTGCAACTGCCCGAATGGCGACAGCGCTTTTTGAATATCAACATCATCCAAACCGATACCCGTATCCGTGATGGAGAAATGCAAACGCCCGTCATTGGACACGTTGGAAGACACTGTAACTCGTCCACCATGCGGCGTGAACTTCACCGCGTTCGACAGCAGATTCATAATGACCTGCTTCACGGCAAGCTCCTCACCAACGATATCCGGCGTGTCATCCAGATCCACACTGACGATCAACTTGCTGGAATCAATTTTGTTACCCATCAAATCAACACAAGCATCCACGATCTTGTTTAGATCAATCACATTCTCGTTTAATTGACGCTCGCCCGCTTCAATGCGTGAAATGTCCAGAATCTCATTAATAACATTCAGCAGCTTCCCGCCGCTTTCATGAATGTCCTTCGCATACTCCCAATAGGAATTGGGCTCTATCTTACCAAAGGCTTCGTTTTTAATGATCTCAGAAAACCCAATAATCGCGTTCAGCGGCGTGCGCAGCTCATGGCTCATATTCGCTAAAAATTCAGACTTAGCGCGGTTAGCAAGATCCGAATGCATCTTCGCCTCACGCAGCTTAATATCCGTTTCCTTACGCTCGGTGATGTCTTCCACACTACCTTCGTAATACAGGGTATTGCGGCTATCATCACGTACAACGCGCACATTCTCATTCACCCAAATAACTTCGCCATCCTTGCGGATAACGCGGGTTTCATAATTATTAATCACGCCCTTCTTCTCAATTTCCTTCAAGAATATCTGGCGTTCCCGAACGGAGGCATAAACCTCTTCATTCGCATTTTTAACCGTGCGCAAAATCGCCTCTGGGCTGTCATAGCCTAGAATGCGCGCCAAGGCCGGGTTCGCGCTTAAATAAAGCCCTTCCGGCGTAATTTGGAAAATACCACCCGCGGCGTTTTCAACAATCGCGCGGTATTTGCGTTCTGCCTCGCCCAATGCACGCTCGGCGCGCCTGCGCTCTTCAACATCTGTAAACGTACCAACAACGCGCAACTTCTTATTCTGGTCACGGCGCATCATCGACACCCGCAAGATCAAACGAAGATTCCTCAGCAAAACGCGTTTCGATTTCCAAAACCTCTTCATCCGGGGAGCTCTCGCCGAGATCAATTTCACCCAGACCAAATGGCTCCGAAAGGCTTCGGGTAGAATCCATCAGCACAGCTGAACCCGGCAACTCCAAATCGTCCTCAAAATTCGACGACAACATCATTCCGTTATCGTCTCCACCATCTTCGTCGTCGATGGTATTTGCATCGCTATTCTGTACGGCGTCATCGCCCTGAGTCATTCGATCACGAGCGAACCCCAACGATTTCAAAAACCGCGAGCGATCTTCCAAATCCGTCAACTCTGTGGTTTCAGTAATATTGGTTGGGGTATGTTGACTGTCCATGACGGCACAAAATTTTACGATTCCTGCGTTAAACTTCTTATATTTATAATATTTTCGTAAAATTTCAACTTAATTTCGTCGTTTTAGTTAATATTTTAAGTTTCTTAACTGTTTA
>CAKZMN010000183.1 GCA_937128575.1 uncultured Alphaproteobacteria bacterium
GTGTAATACCCGCCGCGAATGTTCCATCAATAATGTTGTCTGAATTGATTGTTACGTTACTGGAATCGATTACCGCAATACCGTTAAAGCCAGCGTTGGTGATTTGATTGTTTTGAACAAAACCGTTATTGGCACCTGTAATCTTGATACCGTTAGAAGCTGTATTCTCGATAATGTTATGGCGCACCATTGTATTATTGCTAGCGCTTATAACCACGCCATCCGCGCCGCCTGTAATGGTGTTACCATTAAGAGCATCATCAGCGTTAGGTTGTCTTGTTAAGTGCGCACCTACGGTCGCGTAGTTGCTGTTTTCAACCAAAACACCAGTTGCGGTTGCGGCACTATCAATGCGGTTGTACCAAATATCCGCATCATTCGCATAATTTGTACCGTTTGTATTCTTCAAGTGAACGCCAGCAACGGTCGCATCATTGATATCATTATTATATATCCAAATGTTTGCTGCATTATCAGCGACGATACCTTTTTCACCGCCCGTGGTGGTATTGCCATAGACGCGTGCGCCACTGCTGTTGTTAACAGATACTGATGCTTTCAAGAATCCAGTGAAGTTATTACCATCAACAATAAGGCCGTTTGCACCATCTGCGTGCACGCCGTAGTTGGCGATGCCTAGACCATCAAAATTGAATGGGTCAATATTTACACCCGCCGCCGTTACCGTGATCAGGTTCGCAGCGCCGTTTGATTCTAGCGTTGTGCCATGACCCGTTAGCTTAAGCGCTTTGTCAATTGTTAGGTCTTCTTTGTACGTCTCGCCGTTTACATTAACGGTATCACCAGCGGTCGCGATGTTGATCGCGTTTTGAATGCCGGCTGTGAATTTTGTTACGAATAACTCGTTCTCAACCCAAGTCACAAGACCAAGGCGCGTATCGTCCATTTTGTGCGCGATGCGGTCTTCGATTGCGAAGTTATCTGTTTCATCGAATGTTGCGCCCGTGGCGTCAATGTTACCCGCAGAGATGTTATCGATGTAGCGCATGTTGCCGCCAAGGAAATTCATGTTTCCTAGGTTCAAATCATTTGTGCCTACCAATGATAGGTAAAGGCTTGTCCAACCTTCGCTTGTTACGCCATTGGTTGTTAAGCCGCCCAGCGTTACATCATTGAAAGATAGGTTGCTTGTATCTGCATAGCCCTGAATTCCGATTTGCGCCGCGCGGTAATCACCGGCAACCTTTACGTTATCGAAGCTTACTGTGCCCATTGCGGCTGGGTTTACTGGTGGCCAAGCGGCTGTATCTGCGCGTCCGCGGAATTGAATACCGTAGTCAGGCTCGATACCGGCGGCTGCGCCATCATTATTAATGATGATGTTTTTAAGCGTTGCGTCACCATTATAGAAGAACGCCACGATGTCGCCATCGCCGCGCACTGCGGGGCCTACGCCGCCATTATTATTAAAGTTAGTGTCCTGAATAATCAGGTTGGACAGATTTACATCTGTATATGAACCGCCAATGATCACGCCAGCGAAGCCGTTATTATTGAACTCACTATTTAGAACGCTCAATGTGCCCAATGTTGCAGAATTTGCGAAACGCACGCCAGAATTTGATGCGCCATCAACCGTGAAGCCATCAATGGTTACAGAATTCGCCGCGCCCAAATCATCAGTGATTGAGAACGCATTCGCGCCCGCAGGGTTCATGATTGTACTGCCTACGCCGCTACCGACTAGGTTTACAGCTTTGTTGATATCAATTGATTCTGTCCATGTACCGGCGTCCACATTAATTGTGTCGCCGACAGAGGCGATGTCTACGCCGTGCTGAATGCCGAGGTTGCTTGATGTTGCAAACAGATTATCCGTCAAAATCTCAACGATACCGTAAGCACCATTATCCATTTTGTGTCTGATGTGGTTTTCAACATCGAAAAGTTGTTCGCGCGAAAGATCCAATGTTGTTTTAAATGCGCCGTCATACCAGAACAGGTTCGGGTTTGTTGGGCCTAGGTCTAGATCTTGGCCAGCACCATTAAGATATACGATGTGGTTTACGTTATCGCGGAAACGGTTGTTTGAAATCTGATCAACTGTTCCTGTGCCGCTGATGCGGATACCAATTTGGTTGTCTGTGAGACGGTTACCGCGGATTGTAACGCCGCCATCGCCATCAACAACCTGAATTGCGGAGTGGTTGTCTTCGAAGTTATTGGCGCGGATATCGATGTTGTCGCCGCCCGGACGAACGCGAGATGCCAATGTTAGGCCCGTGAAGTTGTTGCCTCTGGCTATAACACCATCAACATTGTTGGCTGTATCTAGGCCACGTGCACCCGCGATGTTTTTACCGTCAAATTTATTGTTCAAAACATTAACGTTACGCGCGCCGCTATTAATTGAAACTGTAGATGCGTCGCTTTGGTTTTCGATTGTGAAACCATCAATTGTTACGTTTGTACCAGCAGTGTTAATTCTGCCCTGAAGGAATGTTTCGTTAATGCCTGTGCGCAAATATCCGTCAACGCCAGCTTGCTCGCCATTTAAGATGATGTTGTCTTTATTAATGATTACATTTTCAGCAAAAATGCCATCAGCCACATCGATTGTCGCGCCATTGGCAACAGATGCAATATCAACCGCGTTTTGGATAAGCGCGCCATTGGCAACATTTACCTGCGTTGCATCACCAGTTAGATTTTGCGTCGCCGCCAAGTTGATTGAGCCATAGAGATTTACCTGAAGATCGTTATTGGCGTCTTCATCTTTGAAGTTCAATGTGGATGTTGTTGTTTGGCCGGTTGTGTCGATATCAGTGTCTAATCTGATTGTATTTTTGGCTTCGATATCTACAGTGACGTTACCGCCGCCCATAAGGCCGGTGAATGTACCAACGTTGGCGGCGTTCACGATGAAGTCATCAGGGTCGAATGAGATTTGACTGCCGTCACCCAAAAGAACAGATGCGCCATCAATATTCAGGTTCTTGCCAGAAATCTCGGCTTGTGCATTTGTACCTGCAGCCAAAGAGCCGTGGAAATTAGTTTGCTTATTACCGAATAGGTATGTGTTTGAGCTGTCGCCGTTATTTTCAATTACTGCGCCGCCCGCGACTTCGATTGTTTCGCCGGTTACGTTAATGTCACCGCCCTCAGTTGCGCCAGAGGCATCAAGTTTACCCTTAACAGATACTGCGCCCGCATTGCCGCCAGACAGAATGATTTTACCGCCGCTTTGTGTGGCAGAGGCCACCGTTACAACACCTTCGACGTTGATGATGTTGTCCACTGCGCCTTTGGCTGCAACTGCGCTCATTTGCACAGTTCCGCCTGCGGCATCGATTGTGCCTTTGTTTTCTAGAAGAGCGTCCGCTAGCTCGCCCTCAACCGCGAGCTCAACAAGGCCATCGCCATATAGGTCAAGCGTTACTGTTTCACCAGCGGCAAACACCACTGTACCCATTTTTGCGTTAATCACGCCGTTATTGATAACGGTTGGTGAAACGAAGGCTGCAAGACCGGCTTCGGCGACATTAATTGTACCATTTAGCTCAATCGCGCCATCGCCAAAATTACTGAATTCAAAATTACCGTTGCCATCCATGATGTCGGCGTTTGATAGCTGGCCCGTAGACACAGCGATGCTGGTCATATCAACAACAGAATTTGCACCAAAAATTACACCGTTTGTATCAAGCACCATTGTAGAGCCGCCAACCGAATTACTGCCCTTAAGGCGCGTTCTTAATGTACCAAGAATTTGTGTAGGATCGTTACCCGCTGTGTCGCGCATAACAAAAAGATCGCCCGTACCGTTTTGGAAAATTGTAACGACTGCATTTGCACCAATGCTCGCGTCACCAATTTCACCAACAGCCCGCATTGTGTGTTGATTAATATGTGTAAGGCCAAGTCCCGCATCAATTACATCTGCGTCACCGGCAACGATTGTTGCGCTATCCCAGTCTTTATTGGGATCTACATCGACGGCCATCGCGGCGTTTGAGGAAAGGGCAACCAAGCTTATCGCGGTCAATGCCGAGGTCGATAAGAGCTTTGCATTTGATATGCGGTTGCGAAGTGCGTTTTTGGTGCGGGCTTTATACGTACTCATTTTTTCTCTCTCAATTTTATGTGTTTGGCCAGATATTCGTTTTAAAAACGAAACTCTGTTTGTGCTGTTTTTTTATCTAAAATAATAAACGGCTTTTTTGAGTGCCTATTGCTAAAATTCTTTATAAAAGCAAAGGCTAATACGATGAGCTTAAACTTATCGCTATGGTGTTTTGACATCTCTACAAAAAAAAGACAACAAAATAATTAAGGAAAATTTAACACTTTTAGGCATAGAAAATATTTCAAACGCTTTATTTGTCATAGTGAGCGCGCTATACCAATGAATACTAATGTAAAATAGATTTCATAATTATTTTTCTAACTTACTCAAAACGGCATAATCGCTTGCTTTCGCCCAAGTAATGTCATAATTTTTATGGGTAAATAGGCTTTCCTTAAGTCTGTTTTTCCTATATGCGTACTTCATATATATATATATTTTGAAAATTAAGGCACGGTTGAAAATGACTACTGAAACACATGCGCGCATGATGCGAGGATTTATTGTTGGAACGGCCATGTGCCTCGCTTTGAGCGCGCCGCAGGCCGCACAAGCGCAACTTTCGCCCGCTGCACAACGTGCCGCAACTGGGCAGGCAAACCCAGGTCGTGTTCAAGATCAACTAGATGATCGCGCGTTCAGTCCAAATGTATCACCTTCGGTTGAAGTACGTGACATTGTTTTGCAAAATGTACCTGCGGGCGCGGAAAATATGCGCTTTAAGCTAGATACAATAGAAATTGAAGGCGTGTCTGTTTATACGCAAGGCGATTTACAGCCTGTTTATGCTGATAAATTGGGGCAAAGCATATCTTTGGCCGAGCTTTATGCGATTTCGACGGCGCTTACGAATAAATACAGAAATGATGGCTACATATTGACGCAAGTTATTGTGCCGCCCCAAACCATTGAAGGTGGGCGCGCAAAACTTAAGGTCGTTGAAGGTTACGTTGATCAAGTTTTTGTTGATGGCACTGACGACGCAAACGCCATTAAGCTTATTCAAGCCTACGCCGCGCAGTTACAGTCCACAACCGCGCTTAATGCGAAAGATTTAGAACGTCACTTATTGCTAATCAGTGACTTACCAGGTGTGCAGGCCAGGAGCGTTTTAGGGCCCTCCCCAACGAAACCGGGCGCCGCCATTATGCGCGTTATTGTTGAGCGTGACCCGTATGACGCACTTTTGGCGCTTGATAATTTCGGTAGTCGTTATTTAGGTCCGTGGCAAGTAACTGCGGGTGGTTCTTTGAATTCATATTTTGGTAATAATGAGCGCATTTCTGCGCAAACCGTTATTGCACCAGATAGTGGTGAACTGGCCTATATCGGGCTTGGTTACGAACAACCCATTGGTACAAACGGCACGATGCTTGAGTTATTTACCAGCCACACATCAACCGAGCCGGGCTTTGATCTGGATCAGTTTGACGTGAGAGGCCGCTCACAGTTTTGGAGCGCAAAAATTGAACACCCATTCATCCGCTCACGCTCACGCAATTTATATGGCCACGTTATGTTTGATTGGCGCGACGTGGATAGCAAAAACAACCTTGAGCTAACGCGTCGTGACCGCATTCGCGCCGCGCGCGCTGGTGGTCGTTATGAATTCCTCGACACCCTTATGGGTGTTGGTATTAACGCACTTAGCCTAGAGGTCGCGCAGGGTCTAGATATCTTTGGCGCGAGCAATGAAGGTGATGCGCGCCTGACGCGTCCAGCGGGCGACCCGAACTTCACCAAAATCAGCGGTGAAGCACAGAGATTGCAGCGCATTACATCAAGTGTGAATTTATTAGTCGCCGCACGCGGACAGCTTGCCTCTAGCGCACTGCTTTCCTCAGAAGAATTTGGCGTAGGCGGCGTTGGTTTTGGTCGCGGTTACGACTCGTCAGAGATTATTGGCGATAGCGGCGTTGCCGGTAAGGTCGAAGCGCAGTGGAGAAAACCATATCCAACAACAATTGTTGATGATTACCAGCTTTATAGCTTCTTTGATATTGGCCGCGTATGGAATGACGATGCCACGACAAGCGCGCTTAAAGCAGACACAGCGAGTTCAGCCGGATTTGGTGTGCGCGCAGATTTAATGGAAGATACAGAAGCAGGTCTAGCGGTTGCCTTCCCACTTAATCGTAATATCCAAACGCAGGATAATGACAATCCACGTTTCTACTTTAATATAAATCGCCGCTTCTAATTAACGCGGGCATATACAATAAAAAACGCGGCTACGGATTTTATCCATAGCCGCGCTTTTGTCTTTGCC
>CAKZMN010000184.1 GCA_937128575.1 uncultured Alphaproteobacteria bacterium
AAAAAGTCTCAGAGTTATAACAAAAATGTAAAAAAAATAAAAAACTAGATCTAAACGTAGAAGTAGATACAAAAGATCTTTTCAAGAAATTCCTCAAAGCAACGGTTGAAACTGGTATGCCATATGTATTTTTTAGAGATACAGTAAATAAGCTCAACCCAAATAAACATGCAGGGAATATTTACTCGACGCAACTATGTACTGAGATTTGTCAAAACACTGCTCCATCTGAGTTTGTAGAAGAAATGGTAGATGAATACGGAAATGTAAACATCAGATATAAACCATGAGATACTGTTGTATGTAATCTCGCATCAATCAACATCGCAAAGGTAAATAAACTGAGATAAGCCATAAAGCGCGCCTTGGCTTTATCGTGGCTCATGTAACCCACTGAATACACATGCACACAGGCCGAAACAATCGTCACAACGCACAACATAACAACCGAAAGCGCATCAATCTTCAGCGCCCAGTTAACTGCAAAATCACCAGATTGAACCCAAGTGCCGAGCGTGGTGGTATACGCCTCCCCGCCCATGGCCACATCGAAAAATAGAATGATTGAGCTGATCGCCGCCACAATAACACTGGCGCACGTAACAATTTGCGCCCCCTTATCACCAAGCGACTTACCAAAAAGCCCAACCAGAAAAAATGCAAATAACGGGGGAAATACGACTAGAAGTTCCATTGTAATCTATCCCTTCATCGCCGAAATATCTTCAACCGCAATACTGCCCTTGTTGCGGAAGAACACAACCAAGATGGCAAGGCCAATCGCGGCCTCCGCAGCGGCAACGGTCAGGATAAACATCGTAAAGACCTGCCCCGTCAAATCATTGAGATAGCTGGAAAATGTAACAAAATTAATATTAACCGCCAGCAACATAAGCTCAACGGACATCAAAATAACAATCACGTTTTTACGGTTCAAGAAAATGCCAAAAACACCCATGGTGAACAACAAACCGGCAAGCGTCAGATAATGCTCCATACCAATGACCATGACTTATGCTCCCGTCCGCGGCGTTACTTTTTTAATGCTCAAAACATCTTCGGGCTTGCGCGTATGCTGCTCCGCAATATTCTGCCTGCGCACACCTGGGCGCGTTCTATGCGTGAGTACAATCGCACCCACCATCGCGACAAACAGGATCAAACCCGCAATCTGGAATGGATAAACATATTGCGTATAAAGCACCTGCCCTAACGCTTCGGTATTTGGAATATCCGCTGGCGCGGGCGTGGGTGATGCCGCGTTTGCAACGCTCTCTGGCGCGAAACTCCATGCGCCATACATAAACACAAGCTCCGCCAACAGCACGCCGCCAATAATGAGGCCCATAGGCACATATTGCATCGCGCCCTTGCGCAAATCGGCAAAGCTAATATCCAGCATCATAACAACGAACAGGAATAAAACCGCCACCGCGCCGACATAAACAATCACCATCAGCAGCGCAATAAACTCCGCGCCCAGCAAAATGAACAAACCAGCAGAATTGAAAAAGGCCAAGATCAGGAACAAAACCGAGTGCACGGGATTACGCGCGGTAATCACCATAAAGCTGCTCAGCAATATAATTCCGGCAAATAAATAAAAGGCAAGCGCCTGAACCATCATGAAACTATCTCTAACTTATCGGAAACACCCCTTAGGCGGGGTAAAATTCATGCCTCTTTTCTAGTATTTTTAGGGGCTTACCGCAAGGCTTGATCCACGAAAATTCACATTATTACGTTGATTTTTTATTTGGGCGAGGCATTATTGATGCACGGACAATTTTCATTGCCCGATTTCAACGCCGCCAAAGGAAACACACAGAATGAAAAAACTTAGCTGCGCCCTCGCGGCCTCCGCCATAATCGCACTGACACCAACAATAACGAGCGCCCAAGAAACAACGCAAGATAGCTCATACATTTCCCTAGGGCTTGGCATGTACGACGCCTTCAGAGCCGCCGACATCTATGACAACGTAGATTTCAGCGCAATGGATTTCCGCATTGAATATCGCAGCAAAGATATCGGCCTGCCCTTCAACTTAAAACCATGGGCGGGACTAGAATTCACATCCGACTCCAGCAAATGGCTCGGCGGCGGCCTTCTTTATGATTGGCGCGCGACAGAAAATATTATCATCACGCCAAATGCCGGCGTTGGTTTATATGATGAAGGGTCAAGTAAATTGGATCTAGATGGCACCGTTGAATTCAGATTGCAGCTAGAGGCGGCCTATGAATTTAAAAACAAGCATCGCTTGGGACTGGCCGTCGGTCACATTTCAAACGCAGACACCGCAGACAGAAACCCCGGCACAGAAATTGTAAATCTGTACTACCACATTCCATTTAACGGATTTTAGATTTAGCGATAAGGCGCGTCAGCGACTAGATTAGACGCAAGCTGAGCTTCCCAACGATCGCCATTGGCCAGAAGCTTGTCTTTATTATAAAACAGCTCTTCACGCGTTTCCGTGGCGAATTCGAAATTCGGCCCCTCAACAATCGCGTCCACCGGACAGGCCTCTTCACACAGACCGCAATAAATGCACTTCGTCATATCAATGTCATAGCGCGTGGTGCGGCGTGAACCATCTTCGCGCGGCTCGTTAAGGATTTCATACGCATAAACCGTTTTATTACCTTTGTAATGCTCGGCGAGGCATCTCCAGGCTTGTGACAACGTGTCTATGCTTGCCTTGTCCCATGACAGGATATTGCTTCCGACACTGCTCTTTTTCGTGCCTGGGCCACGATGCATATCAATGATTACTTTAATGTTATTTTGTTTGCACTTTGCGATGCAGTCATCGATATTTTTAATTTCGGAATACAGCCACTTCAGATATTCTTCATTCGTTAATTTTGCGCCATAGTTCATATGACTCATTTGATAGCGTATCAGATTGCCCCCCCAATGACTCAACACCTCGATATCGCGCCAATGGTCTTTCTTCATCCTGTGCGGACTGATCATTACTCCGCGGTACTTTGGCATCGTCTGGAGTTTTTTCGATGGTTTTATGAAGTTTACCGTGTATGGCTGTTTTAGATCCGGTAATACCTCAACGATGACATCATCAAAATATAAGGTCCCCTTACATGACTGCAAGCCGATATTCAAGGTGACGGCAGTTACATCGGAGGGCATCTGGATAACACGGGAGAAGCGGGTGTAGTTGTAACTTCCGAGCGGTATTTTTGTATTTGGCCAGCTTTTTTTCCCTGCATGAATTAATGATAGCATTAACTTTGGGCCAAGGTATGATTTAGTTGGAATATCGACATTTTCCGCCTTGACGGATGCTGCGATACGAATCCTTTTCCCTGAAAAGAACTTTTTGTCCAGACGAATTGCCACCATTTCGTTTCTTGGTTTTT
>CAKZMN010000185.1 GCA_937128575.1 uncultured Alphaproteobacteria bacterium
CACCTGATTTGAAAGTAGTCCACGGTAAAAACAAATCGTTGGCTACGATAGTAAATAAAATGGAATTTAATAAATTAGTAGAAATTTTCACGACGCCTATGAATAAATTTCTTCATGATAACAGAGGTGATATAGATGCGAGAGCATCTACCTCAATCGATCACAGTGGGATAAGGTTTCCTGATGAAGCGCTTCTTATGGGATAGACGGCTTTGGGCTCAAAAGTTTTAAGATGTAGGCCTTAGACGCATGAGATTGTAAAACTTATTACTTAGGGACAAATATGAGTGAGACAAAACAAGAGCTGTTAATGAGCGATATATCTGACTATGTCAGAGCAAAGGATGCGAGCGTCAGGCTGCAGAATTGTATAATTCAAATATGCGAAGATCTTGGGCGCTTCCCTACTGTGGCTGAAGTTGTGCTGCGTGGTCAAAAGGATCTGTCTAAATATAGCTATATTGGCAAGAAATCCTTGAGCGATCTTGAAAACCTGTTGAAGTTAAATCATATCCCCTTCCCTTATGAACCTAGTTCCGGAAGTGATTTGATTGAGCGGCAGCCAGCGGATAATAAGGAAAAGTTTATAAAAGAACTAATCACTAAATCCTTTAAAATACACTTCCCTGAAGAAGTAAGCAGCGCCCCCACTCTTTCAATTGAGATTAAAGCTAGCGATGCTTCCGCCGTTGAGAAAATGCATAAGAGATTAGATAGATTTGCTCCTGCGGATGAGCGCAATCTTTATGAGCTATTCAATATACTCGGGGCGCGTTTTGATAATGAGACGTTTCAGCCCGCATATGAAAATGCTCAAACGGCTAAAATTGAGAAAACCTATACTGGTTTGATAATTTCTTTAGATTAAGCCTTAGCGACGCGGCTGGCGATGCTGTCTATGCGATCGGCTAGGTGGTCGATGGCTTGGGCGATGACGAGTTCGTCTTGCTTTGAGCTTTCTGAAGCGCTAGCAGGCGCAGCGCCAGATTGGGTTAGCTGATCACGCAGATCGAATGTTTCATCAGAGAGCATAAGGGCCGTTAGCACAAGAAGGTGTGATTCGCTGGTTGCGGCGCCGGCCTTTACGATGTCTTTCATTTTAGCGTCTACGTAGTGACCAAGATCGATAACGCGCTGCTCTTGCCCATCTTCACAGGAAATGCCGTAATTGCGTCCGTTTATTGTCAGTGTAAGTTCAGCCATCGTTTTATACTCTTTTTTCTATTCGCTATTTATGCGTTTTCTTTAAGGATATGCTCAACCTTTTGGATTGCGCTGTCTAGTTTTTGCGCAACGAAGGCCGCGTTCACATTTGCGTTTTCGTTTGAGATTGCCGCGCCGCCGAACATGTCGGTCTGTCTGCCTTCAACGGATTGATCGTAGCTGTTGATTGAACCTTCGAGTTTGCCAACGGCGTTATCGAGTTTTGCTAAGGCTTGTCTGATTGCTGACACGGTTTATCTCCTTTAAAAGAATTCGTCTTTTTTCGCTTGGGAATGAAGCAATTATCTACGCTTCTGCTGGTGGGTCAAGGGTGGGTTCCCAGTTTTATGAACTAAACCACAGAAAACTTCACTTAAGATGCACGCACATACTTGACCTAGGCCTTGTGCATCGGCATTGTAGGCGCAAATTTCATCGCGTAAAAATAAGCAGGAAAGCCGCTCTATAATGACCAGTGCAAACGCCGCCGCCTCTATTGAGAATTCATCCGTTACCCTTAAACAAAAAGCCAATGCCATTCGCGCCCTTTCTATGGACGCCGTTGAAGCCGCGCAATCGGGGCATCCCGGTATGCCGATGGGCATGGCCGATGTTGCCACGGTGCTATACACCAAGTTTTTGAAATTTGATGCGAAAAACCCCGAATGGGCGGATCGTGACCGTTTCGTGCTTTCCGGTGGTCATGGTTCTATGCTGCTTTATGCGCTGAATTATCTGACGGGCTACGAAAAAATGACGCTAGAGCAGATTAAGAATTTCCGCCAGATGGGTTACATCACCGCAGGTCATCCCGAGATTGAACATGATGCGGGCATTGAAACAACGACAGGGCCGCTTGGTCAGGGCGTTGCGACAGCCGTTGGTATGGCGCTGGGTGAGCGCATCCTTAATGGTCGTTATGGCGACGATGTGGTTGATCACTACACCTATGTAATGTGCGGTGATGGCGATTTGATGGAGGGGATTAGCCATGAAGCTTGTTCACTTGCGGGGCACCTGAACCTGAACAAGATGATTGTTCTTTATGATGATAATTCGATCTCGATTGATGGATCGACAGACCTTTCATTCATTGATAACACCCCTGCCCGTTTCGAGGCCTATGGCTGGAGCGTGGATACGGTTGATGGCCACAATTTTGATGAGATCGAAGCGGCAATTGCGAAGGCGCAAAAAAGCGACAAGCCGACATTGATTAGCTGCAAAACCAAAATTGGTTATGGCGCACCGACCAAGGAAGGCAGTGCATCTTCTCATGGTGCACCATTGGGCACCGAAGAGATTGAAGGCGCGCGCAAGAATTTGGACTGGCCGCATGCGCCGTTTGAAATTCCTGAAGATATTTTAAATGCATGGCGCGCCGTTGGCACGCAAAGCCGCGATACATTTGAGGCGTGGGAAGACCGCAAGAATAGTTGTGATCTTTCTGGCTGTCATGATAAGGCGCATGCTGGTGATTATTCTGGCGCGATTGCCCCGGTGATTGCCGAGTTAAAGACACATTTCGCGACTAACAAACCGGGCGATGCAACGCGCAAGACCTCTGGCGCTTGTCTGGAGAAATTGGTTGAAAAGCTTTGGTTGATGATTGGTGGGTCTGCGGACCTTACGGGATCGAACAACACGAAGGTTGCGGCGTCCAAGGTTATTAATAAAGAAGATTACGCGGGTAACTACGTTAATTATGGCGTGCGTGAGCATGCGATGGCGGCGGCGATGAATGGTTTGACCATTCATGGTGGCCTCCTGCCCTATGCTGGCACTTTCCTGCAGTTTGCGGATTATTCCCGTCCAGCCATTCGTCTTGGTGCATTGATGAAGCAGCGCGTTATCCATGTGATGACGCATGATTCCATTGGCCTTGGTGAAGATGGCCCAACGCATCAACCGGTTGAGCATTTTGCCGCCCTGCGCGCTATCCCGAATTGTTATCTATACCGCCCATGTGACGGCGTTGAAACGGCGGAAAGCTGGGAATGTGCGATTAACAACCAAACTGCGCCATCTGTTCTGGCGCTGACGCGTCAAGGATTGCCGACGCTTTCGGATGATCGCAAAGAAAATATGGTTGCCAAGGGTGCATATATATTGCGCGATTGCGGCGATGAGCCAGACGTTACAATTTTCGCTAGTGGTTCAGAAGTGAAGCTAGCCGTTGAAGCGGCGGAGAAGATTGATGCGAATGTACGCGTTGTTTCCGTGCCGTGTATGGATTTGTTCTGGGAACAGGATGGCGATTATATTCAGGGCCTGATTTGTAACAAGAGCGTGAAGATCGGCGTTGAAGCTGGCGTTCGCCAAGGTTGGGATCGCCTGATTGGTGGTCACAGCCCGTTCATTGGCATGGATAGCTTTGGTGCATCTGCGCCGGCTGGTGAGTTATTTAAACATTTTGGCATTACAACGAACGCAATCGTTGAAGCCGCGAATAAGAAACTACAATCTAAGAAATAGGAACTACAAAAAATGACATTACGTGTTGGTATTAATGGGTTTGGACGTATTGGACGATTGGTTGCGCGCGCGATTTTTGAAAGCGACCGCACAGATATCGAGGTTGTCGGCATTAATGATCCGGGCGGGAATTTCTTCCCGTTGCTTAAGTATGACTCAATTCACGGACGCGCACCGTTCACGGTAGAGCGCGATGGCGAGGACTGGATTGTCATTGATGGCGTGCGCATTCGTCGCTTCCGCAATCGTAACATTGAAAACGTGCATTGGAACGAAGTTGACGTTGATATCGTCATGGAATGTACGGGTAAGTTTAACAGCCACGAAGGCGCGTCGCAGCATTTGGCCTCTGGCGCTAAAAAAGTTTTAATCTCTGCGCCCGCGGGCGATGCCGATGCGATGGTCGTTTATGGCGTGAACCACAATACGCTTAAGTCTTCGGACAAGATTGTATCCAACGCCTCTTGCACGACCAATTGCTTGGCGCCGATGGCTTATGCGCTGCATAATACTATTGGTATTGAAAATGGCTTGATGACGACTATTCACGCCTATACTGGAGATCAAAATTTGGTTGATTCCTCTCATAAAGATCCATACCGTGCCCGCGCTGGCGCGATGAGCATGATCCCTACATCAACAGGCGCAGCGAAGGCCGTTGGCAAGGTTCTGCCGGAGCTTGATGGTAAATTGGACGGGCAAGCAATCCGCGTGCCTGTGGCGAATGTGTCCATGGTCGATTTGAAATTCGTGCCGAGCAAGTCCGTAACGGAGAGCGAAATCAACAACGCGATGAAGGAATATGCGGCAGGCGAGCTGAAGGGCATTCTTGGCGTATATGACGACCCATGTGTATCGGTTGATTTTAACCATGATCCACATAGCTGCATGTTTAATTTGAACGGCACAAAGGTGATGGATGGCAAGCTTGTGCGCGTTATGGCCTGGTATGATAATGAGTGGGGCTTTTCGTGCCGTATGATTGATACTGCGCTTAAAATGCACGAGCTTGGATACAGGTCTTAAAGGGCGCTATCCACGCTGAAAACCACAGTGAGCATCAAAATTTATTGACAATGTTTTTAGCCAGGCGCATATTGAGCGTCTAAACCGTTCTCCGTGAACATAGCCGATCTGAATTCTTAGGATTTCAGATCGGTTTTTTTTGCGCCTAAATCATTGGTGATTACTGCGCCCTGCCCCTTGTTTTGCGGCGGTTTCTTGGCTATACCATCTATAGAACAAATGACAGATATAGAAGTGAGGATTTTCCATGCCCAACCCAGAACAATTCACCAAAGTTTCACAAGGCCAAGGCTTTATTGCCGCGCTTGATCAAAGCGGTGGCTCAACGCCCAAAGCGCTTATGAATTACGGCGTGGATGAGAGCGCATATAGCGGTGAAGAAGAAATGTTCAACAAGGTGCATGAGATGCGCACGCGCATTATTAAGGCGCCAGCCTTTGCGGGCGGTAAGATTTTGGGCGCGATTTTGTTTGAAAAGACAATGGATAGCCAGATTGATGGCAAGCCAACAGCGGCGTATTTGGCGGAAAACCTTGGCGTTGCGACATTTTTCAAGATTGATAAGGGTTTAGCCTATATTGAAAACGGCGTTCAGATGATGAAGCCGATGCCGGACCTTGATGCTTTGCTTGAAAAAGCCAAGGCGAATAACATCTTTGGCACAAAAATGCGCTCCGCTATGCATGAGCCAAATGCCGAGCCTATCGCCGCGATTGTGGCGCAACAATTTGAAATCGCCAAGCGCGTGATGAGCTATGGCATGGTGCCAATCATTGAGCCAGAGGTAGACATTAATGCGCCACAAAAGGCGGAATGTGAAGAGCTGATGGTTGCGGAATTCATCAAGCACTTGGATGCGCTGGACGCCGATCAGAAGGTGATGCTGAAGCTTACGCTGCCTGAAAAGGCGGGCTTGTTTGCGGATTTAATTGCGCATGAGAATGTGGCGCGCGTTGTGGCACTTTCTGGTGGCTATAGCCTTGAGGAATCATGTGATCGCCTGTCTAAGAATGATGGCATGATTGCTAGCTTTTCTCGCGCCCTGACGAATAATTTGAACGCAAGCCAGAGCGATGAAGAGTTTAACGCCGCGCTTCAGGCAGCGATTGATAAGATTTATGGCGCGTCTGTTGGCGGCGCTTCTGCGACGGCGGCGGCGTAGATGAAAAATCACGATTGGAAAAGAACCGCTTGGTTTTTGCTGCTCGCGGCGCCGATTGTTATTTCCTATTTTTATTATGATGTGGGCGGCAGCGCCCCTTCCCCGAATCCGTCCTACGTATCATCGGACGCGCCTAAATTAACGGCGCGCGCGAAGGAGCATCTGCTCTATGGTGACGGCAGTGGCGGCGGACATCGCCACAGCGTTGGCACGCCGTGCAAGAGCGAGTTTCCGTCCTATTGGGATGAAGATAAAATTTTAAACACCGTAGAGATGATTGCCGCCAATGATAATCTGGATTGGCGCCGCGAGAGTAATGGCTATGACGTTGCGGAGAGCACCGAAGATAAGGTGCGCGTGCGCGTGGTGGTTGATCCGGCGCGCAATGAAATTGTCACCGCCTATCCCACCAACTTGCCGCGCAATCCTTGTCCGGCCAACGACAAGTAAATTGACATAACCCCCTCCTGTTTGCTATTAAACGCTCATGAAACTGAGTACAAAATTCAATGCGCAAAACCTGTCTGGGAAATTAAAGCAGGCATGGAGCTGGGCCTTCCTTAACAAAGGCAATGAAATAGATTATACGCGCCGCCGTATATCAGACGGCACGCCGCTACACAGCACGGGGCTTAATCGCTTGGCAAAAGATTGGCGCACAAAAGCGACGGTTATTGGGAGTGGCATTACTTATTTAGTAACAAAAGGCGATATAGATTTGACGGCAGCATTCTTAGGCTCATGCGCCTTTGGCATGTTTCTAAATACCGCTTCAGCCAATGTACTGCGTTCAATTCATTACTCTAAAATGTGCTTTAACACCCAACCAAAAGATGCGGACAGCACATCAATAACTACGGCTAAAAAGATACCGGGGGACATGCTAACATCTGCTGCCCATAGCGGCGTCGGATTATTCTTCATTGCAACATCTGAAAGTAATGCAATGAATATTGCTCTGCCTATTTGGCTTCCCACGATTGTAGGTGAGGCGCGGTCTTTTCATCACTTCAGAAAAGTATTGAAGAATGAATGGACGATTGAAGAAACGCCGCCGCCAAAAAAGAAGCCCGTTAAAGAAAAGGCGCCTTCAAAGGTTCAGGTTCCAAGCCTTGCCTAGGCCGATTAAGGCTTTCTCGTCCAAAGCACATCATTAATATCATCTGCGCCGGTGGCGAGCATGGTTAGGCGATCTAGGCCTAGGGCTATGCCGCTGCTCTCAGGCAGGCCATATTCTAGCGCCCTCATGAAATCTTCATCGATGGGGTATTGGTGCCCGTATAGTTTTTGTTTGAGCGCCATGTCGGCTTCGAAGCGTTTGCGCTGCTCGGCGGCGTCCGTTAG
>CAKZMN010000186.1 GCA_937128575.1 uncultured Alphaproteobacteria bacterium
CGGCGCGCCGTGCATGCAGGGAACGATTGGTGTTTTGGCAGAGATTAGCGTGACCAACCTGCCACCGGGCAAGCACGGCATGCATGTGCATTCTATGGGGATGTGTGATCATGATGAGGGGTTTAAGACGGCCTCCGGTCATGTAAATGACACGGATAAGGCTCATGGCTATTTGAACGCCGAGGGGCCAGAGCAGGGTGATTTGCCAAATATCATTGTTCACGCGGATGGTACTGCGAATTTAGAATTGTTCCTGCCGCAACTGGATGTGAATGGTGAGAGCGGCGCGCTTATGGATGTTGATGGTTCTGCGCTTATGATTCACGCCAATCCAGATGATCACACAACGCAGCCAATTGGCGGTTCCGGTCCACGCATCGCCTGTGGTATCATCCAATCTAAGTAATCAACCTTAAAGGG
This sequence comes from uncultured Alphaproteobacteria bacterium, assembly GCA_937128575.1. Lineage (GTDB taxonomy): Bacteria > Pseudomonadota > Alphaproteobacteria > Micavibrionales > Micavibrionaceae > JAGRKE01. The sequence goes on from CAKZMN010000186.1 coordinate 421, forward strand.
GATTTTCTATGATTGTTAACCTACTTATATTTCTAGCTATTGGTGCTTTGGCCGGTTTTCTTGGCGGTCGTTTAATGAAAAAGCCGGATGCGGATCTCGTGAAGAATATTATTCTTGGTGTGATTGGCGCGTTTGTTGGCGGATTCTTGTTTGATGTGCTGGGCATTTCCGTTGGCGGTTTGATCGGAACTATCATTACAGCCACAGTTGGCGCGATTGTCGTGATTTTTGTTGCGGACAAGCTGATCAAAAAATAGATCATTAGATTTTTAAAGATTTTGAGCCACCGTTTGTTGAATTCAGCGGTGGCTCTTTGCTATTTAGCGTTTTTTAACCTTTCCCCCGTATTCTCTAAAAAAGCGCGAAAACACAGCGCATAAGAGGCTATTGGGGTTTATGGACGTTATTGACGACAATTCACACAAGGTTGAAAAGGGCGATACCCTTTTTAAAATTGCTCAGGATAATGATTTATCCGTTGAGGAGCTTTTGGCCATCAACCCCCATCTTTCCGAAGATTCTCCGCTTAAAATTGGTGACGATGTAAGTTTACTCAGAAATGGCTACAGCTATGTGGTGAAGCCCGGCGATACGATGAGCAGCATCGCCAGAGAGCACGGCATTCGCGTTGAGGCGATGTTGTCGGAAAATCCAGATGTGCCTGAAAATGCCGAGATTAGTATTGATCAGGTTTTGCGCATTCCGGTGGAGTATTCTGTTTATACCGTGAAGCCTAAAGACACGCTGAGCAAGATTTCTAGAGAGCAGGCCGGTGGCGGCGTTACTGTTCACACGCTGCAGACGAATAATGATTTGCCGGAAAATGGTGCGCTGTCGGTTGGACAGAAATTGCGCATTCCCACGGGGCATTACATGCACCGGATGAGACCGGGAGAGACGCTATATTCGCTGGAGAAGAAATATAAAGTACCGCTTTCTGAAATTGATGAAGCCAATCCGGGCCTTGATCATAGCGATATCTCTGTTGATCAAAAAATTCGAATTCCAAGCCCGAGTGTGCGCCTTGCGCCGTCGATTTATGAGCAGCCTAAGGCGAGCATAAAATCTGAATTTAAAGCAAAGGCAGAGGCTAAGCCCGCGCCTGCGGCTTCTAAAGCTGCGGCGCCCGCGGCGAAGGCCAGTGCGGGGTTGACGAAGAACTTTAATACCAAGGCTGGTGAGCTGCAGTCATATAATGTTTTACCGAGCGCCACGCGCAAGGCATGGGCGGAAACGCTCAAGGGTGTGACGCATGCTCCGGTGAGCGCGGATCCAAATAAGAGGCCATTAATTGTTGTTGATTTGGGGCATGGCTCCAAAAGTGGTGAGGGGCATCATGATCATGGCGCAGTGTCCAAGGATGGCACATTGACCGAATCTGAGATTGTATCTGCGGTTGGGCGTTCACTTGCGAAGCAGTTGGATGATAAGGGCTATCAAGTTGCATTCACCCGTAACCCCGGTGAAGTTTATTTATATGAGGGCAGCAAGGGCG
>CAKZMN010000187.1 GCA_937128575.1 uncultured Alphaproteobacteria bacterium
ATTGGGATCGGGCATTTACACTCCAACGGTTTCATTCTCAAACGGAAATAACACTTTCCTGTTTGGTGTACCATTATCGCCGATTAGATTAAGAATTGCGAACCGCTGAAATAGGTTTTCATTTGAGCCTTGCAGCTTAACAAAATCACCATCGCTTGCGGTCATGTGGGCAAAATAAATGCCTGTCAAACCGCCGCGCATCCATTCACCGTTTGCATTGTTGTCGTTGTGTAACCCAAGCTGATAAACCGCCTGTGATTTAAAGGCCGGGAAGATGTAATCTTTAACGAACTCTTCTTTCAGGTCTTCAATGTAAACTTTTGCCGCGCCAATTTTCAACGCCTTTTCTTTGGCCGCTTCAAAGTCTTCTTCTTGCCCGACATCCGCGATATACGCGATCACGTCGTACCCTTCTTCGATGAACCACTTCAAAATAACCGAGGTATCAAGACCACCGGAATATGCGAGTACAATTTTTTCTTTAGCCATTATTTTTCTTCCTTATAAAAATGCTTAACTTTTAAATACTTTTTTGAACGCATTGTCTAGGTCTGCGATCAAATCATCTGGATGCTCTAGCCCAATGGATAGGCGTACAAGCCCGTCCGTAACGCCAACCTTATCGCGTTGATCTTTCGCCACGCCTGAATGGGTGGTGGAGGCGGGGTGGCAAACCAAAGACTCGTTACCGCCAAGACTAACGGCAGATTTAAAGATAGATAGGCCGTTAATCACCTTAAACATCGTCGCCTTTGGCGCATCAACAACAAACGCGAACGTAGAGCCGGGGCCAGAACATTGACGTTTATAGGTCGCTTGATACGCGGCATCTTCAATAAAGTCAGGATGCAAAACATTGGCCTTTATATATGGGTTGTCCGCAATCCATTGCGCAACCTTGCGCCCAGTATCCGCTGCGCGCTCCATACGGATCTGCACAGTCTCAAGAGAGCGCGCAATCATCCAGCTTGTATGTGGATCAAGATTTAGCCCCAAAGCGCCGCGCATGGCGCGCACCGGACGCATCACATCTTTATTACCGCATACTGCACCTGCAACCAAATCACTATGGCCGCCAACATATTTGGTTAGGGAATAAACTGACAAATCAATGCCATGCGGCACGGCTTGCTGAAACACTGGCCCCATAAGTGTGTTGTCACAAACGGTCAGCGGACGATGCCCTGTTTCCTTCTCAATCCGGTCTGCGGCGTTATTAAGCGCCTGAAAATCAATCAATGTATTGGTAGGATTGGCGGGGGTCTCAATAAACACCATTGCCAAGCGCCCTTTTTCGGTGGCCGCTTTAAGCTCGTTATAAATAGTCTCTTCATTAAGACCTTCGGCAAAAGCGTGCGACTTTACATTATATTCAGGTAAGAATTTTTGTATCAGCGTCTCTGTCCCGCCATAAAGCGGCGCGCTATAGGCAATTACATCACCGGGGCGAAGGTAGCTCATCATAACCGAGCTAATCGCGCCCATCCCGCTTGAGCAAATGACGCTAGTGTCGCATTTTTCCCAAAGCGCGAGGCGATCTTCGATAATTTCAACGTTTGGATGGTTGAAACGGCTATAAATCAAACCGCCAACACTATCATCTGGTGCGGCCTTACGCCCCGCCATCACATGAAAAAACTCTTCACCATCCTCGGGGGAGTCGAACACAAATGTGGAGGTTAGGAATATTGGCGGCTTAACGGAGCCTTCCGATAGCTTCGGATCATATCCGTAGGACATCATTTGTGTTTCAGGCTTCAGATCGTGCGTCTCGATCTTGCGTTTTTTATATGTTCTGTGTGGCATTATTTTCTACTTTAGAATTTAAAACTATCTTGTCCCAGCTCTACGCCGGATTCTTCTAGGCACCATGCTAAAATGGCCTTCTGCGCATGCAGTCGATTTTCAGCCTCGTCATATATAACGCTGGCGGATGATTTGGCAACCTCTTCTGTTACCTCTTCCCATTCATGGATCGGCAGGCAATGCATGAATATTGCCCCATCATTTGCGCGCGCCATAAGGGCGCTATTCACCTGATAAGGCATGAATTTATCGAGCGACTTACTTTCCTGTCCCATGGACTCCCACGTGTCGGTGACCAAAACATCGGCGTCCTTTGCCGCCAGTGCGGCGTCGGCGGTAATGTTTGCGCCTGCTGGGGCGTTGCCATGAAGATCTTCTGGACATGCCAAAACCAATTCAAAACCGAATAGGGGGGCGGCTTCAACGAAGGTGTTGGACACATTATTAATGTCACCAAACCAAGCAATTTTTTTGCCCTCAATGCTGCCAAGATGTTCTTCAATCGTCAGCAAGTCCGCCATAATTTGGCAGGGATGCGATTTATCGGTCATGCCGTTAATCACAGGAATGTCTGAATGCTGCGCCAGTTCGCTAAGCATGTCATGATCGCTCATCCGCGCCATAATTCCATCAACAAAGCGGGACATAACCTTGCCCGTGCTCTCAATACTTTCTGATCCACCAACCTGAGATTCTTGCGTGTTCATCACAATTGTGTGACCACCAAGTTGCTTCATCGCCACTTCAAAACTCATCCGCGTTCTGGTGGAGCGCTTATCAAACATCATCGCCAGTGATAACCCTTTGAAGATTTGTGGCGGGTTGAATTTTTGTTTCTTCAGGGTGTGCGCATTGCGCAAAATGCCCTTCAGAACATCTGGTTCAAAATCGCTTAGATTTATAAAATGCCGAATGGCAGACATCTCTAGTCTTCCTCTTTCAATGTTTTGGCAATGATATCGATGGCCTCTTGCGCGTGGCTTTCTTCGATAATCAGGGCGGGGGTCAGGCGCAGCGTTGAAGAGCCTGCTTGTGTGGCGAGCAAACCATTGCGCTGCAAAGCTGGAAGAAGCTGTTTAATATCAATCGTTGTATCAACACCAACCATCAAACCCATGCCGCGAATATCTGTGATTTTATTTGAATCGCGCTTCAGGTTCTCAAGGCCTTCTTTGAAAAAGGCGCGCGGAGTTTTAAAACAACTCGCCGAAGAATATGAACTGAGTGTTGATCCGGACGCTTTGGTCGAAAACCTGAGTGTCGGCGATCGAGTGATCACCCGGGACAATGGCATTCAGGAAATCCGCTGGCTGGGACAGCGCGCACTGGATTGCGACAAGATGGCCGGTGTCGATCACCTGCACCCGGTTCTGATCCGTCAGGGCGCACTGGGCAATGGGCTGCCCGAGCGTGACATGATGGTCAGCCCGAACCACCG
>CAKZMN010000188.1 GCA_937128575.1 uncultured Alphaproteobacteria bacterium
GAAGACGAGGCAGAAACCCAATGATCGTGCCTGCGCCGCCATAACCGCCATACCTTGCGCGGCGTAATAGCCCACCTCATCAAATACGGTCATGAACGGCGTGGATGAATGCGTTGGTTTGTTTTCAATTACTGTTGAGCTTGAGCCTTCTACTGTGGAGCCCAAGGCGGAACCCATCATACCCTTTAGGGTGGCCGCTACGATTTTACCAAGGTTGGCGATTTCATCGCCTGATTTTTCAAGAGCGGGGATTAGAACAACCAAGATACGGCGGTTTAGAACAACATCAACCATATCTACGTCAGCGGCCTGCGTATCAAAAATGTAGCCGTAATCATCACCTAGAGATTGTAGAGAGCGCGTAAATTGCATCGCGAGATAGCCGTGCTGCTGGTTTGCGGTTGTTGTGTCATATTGCGGCGTGTCGGGGCCGGGGGGTTTTACTTTACCTTCATCGTCATAGGCCTCATGCACAAAGCCGGGTAGGGTGTCGAGATATCCGATTAAGCCTGCGCGCAGAAGCTCAGGGACAACGTCGTCGCGCTGCAGCTTAATAACGTTATTGAGCGATAGGTAATCACGGATGATGGTAACGGAAAGCGGCATTTCCTGATTATCACGTTTCCATGTCAGGACCGGCATCATGGCGCTTACGAGAGACACGGCGCGCTCTTTCCACATGGCGTTATCGCCCTCGGATTCTGGCATTAGGGACACCAGCATGTTCACGAGGTAAGATGCTGACCCGCTAGAAAACGGGTTCATTGTGTTGGATGGTGCGGACAAATCTGAGTTACCGGTCATGTAGTTTAGGACAAGTAAGTCATCATCACGGCCGAAGCGGCGTACCAATGCAGATAGCGAAGACCATAAATCCGTATCGGCCTTACCATCGATATATACAAAGCCAGAACCCCACGCCAAAGCGTTTGTAACCAGTGATTTCAAGCCCTCGGTTTTACCCGCGCCAGTTGTGCCTAGATAAAGAAAATGCGTTCGAATATCTGAATTTGTAAACCAAACTTCTTCGTTACCGTTGTCTGTGTTCCCCAAATATAGGATGCCTTCGCCCTTGCCGCTTTTGCCCGGGCCAACATTGTTGTTGTCTTTAAATTTTGCATCCATAGGCAGTTTAAATGGCAGGCTCCGGTCGCGCTTATATAACCACCAAAGATAAAGCCCCAAAAACAGGGCCATTATGTCTGCTGTTGCTTGTGCCCATGGTACGAAATAAATGGCGAGCGCGGCCATGACGAAAACGGCCGTGGCGTTGTTGGGTTTACTAATGGAATCTGCAATGCGCGTACGAAGCGGGCGCACATCGCGAAGGATGTCCACATGCTTATGTTCGTATTTGCGCTGGTCTAATGCCATTTAATAGCCCTGTTTCCCTTTTTCTCTATTGATCGCGTAAGAAGTCTTCTGCGGACATGGGAACGCCCACCTCCCCTGAGTTTGTTGATTGCGATTGTTGTCCATTAACGCTGGATAGTGATGATGGCGCCTGTGGAGATAGTGAGTTCCAGACCGTTATTAGAATGATTAAAAGCAAAATAGCGAGTATTGGAGCCATCCATCGTCCGCCTGATTTTTTCTTTTCTGGCGCGTGCGCTATCGCTCCGCCGCTTTCAGTGGGGAGAAGGTGAATTCTTCCTTGTGCGCTTTCTAAGGCTTTTGATGCTGAGAGAAGTCCTTTAACCGCATCTGCCTTATGTTCGAAGGTGGCAATTTCTACGTTTTCGCCCTTGGGCGTTTTTAAAACCAGCGCGTGCGCTTCTTTGCTCTCTTGAACTTCTAGTGCAGAAGCCTTCACATGAGAGAAATCCATTTGCCACACAACGGGCTTTAATGCACCAGGGAAAGATAGAATCAATTTTCCATCAACAACCTTTGCGCTGGATTTATGAGAGGAAGAAAGTCGATTTAATAGAGTGCTCATTGTTTATATATGCTCCTTATTTTTTAAATATTTTAAACGGCCTTTTTAATGCCGCGTTTCTTAGAATGGGTGTAATCAAGTGTTGGAATTGGTCTTGCACGCGTCGAACTCATGTAATCTGTGATGGTTTTTACGGCATCTTCTAATTTGGGAACGGGGATGGGGCGCTGCGTCATTTTTTCCGCGCGGTAATGAGACATCGCACCCAGGCCTTCCATGTGAAAGCTTTGGCGACCTAAATTGTTGAGTGGATACCATAGCGTTCTGTCATGAGCGCGTAGCCATACGAAGGTTGCGGGCGCTAAAACGCCGCCTTCTTCTCTGGCTGTTGCAAGAGCTCTTAGCATTGCGGTGGTCACGAAAGCGTGTTGATTAACCTTGGGCAAGATATTTTCAGTTAATTTTTTATTATTTAATATCCTGCGTGATTCTCTCAAAAGATTGGCGTCAATGCGCAGGCCTTTTTTAAAGCTCCAGCATTGTGCAAGGCGCGCGAGTATATCGTCGGATTCGTTTCGTTTGCGCGATGCCTTCAGGCAGAACGCGGCCAATAGTACTTGTTGGTAAGGTTTTAAAGCTTTCGTGCCTTTCCATCGTCCAATCAATTGCGATCTAAACGCTTTTAAGGCGGCGGTTTCATTTATTTTTCCATCAGGCGCGGGTATGTTGTTATATGCGAGCCATTCCTCTGGCCCCAAGGCCTCTGCGAATGCTGGCAGCTCTGCTGGCACTGGAGAGCCCGGCGGTCTCGGTGGCTGCGTGGATGGATCAAACTCTGCGAAGGGCGCTATAACTGGAAAATTCTGTCTTTGCCTTCTGATTAGACCTTCGATGCCCAAGGTACTCCTATATTGGGTGCCTGGTCCGCGGAAAAGGCACCATAGCGCGGCGATTAAAAATAATACTATAAATACAAATTTTAGGGGCTGAAGGGCTAAGGCATTGAAATATACCATGTGCCGGTAATTTAACTGCTCCGCGTCCCATTTGGGGGTGGTTTCATAGCCCGCTTGCCAATTGGTTTCCTTGCCGCTTAACAAAACGGCATAGTCATTATCGACAAACCAAGACACCACCCACATCTCGCCATAGCGAATCCAACGTATTAAGTTGCGCACTTCGGTGTCGAAATATACCCAGAATAACCACGCGATAACGCTTAGCACGACCAGCATTATGGCCCAGCCAACGGCATTTTCATGTAGGGTATTTTCTGCTTGTCCGCCGCTCAAAGTCTGTACTCTATTGAATTTTAAAGTTTGATTAGATGCTCTGGTTAAAATAATACCAGAAAACAAGACTTTAAACTATAAAGTTAGGCTTTGAAAAAAGATAGGAAAAGGGCTGGTAATAGGATTTTTTTTTTGCTAAAAGCTAGGCTCGGCTAATAAAGCTGAAGAAAATGTAGTGTGCCCTTATAGCTCAGTTGGTAGAGCAGTTGATTTGTAATCATCAGGTCCGCGGTTCGAGTCCGTGTGAGGGCACCATTTTTTCCAAGTGTTGGGGTATAGCCAAGCGGTAAGGCAACCGGTTTTGATCCGGTCATCCCAGGTTCGATCCCTGGTACCCCAGCCATTCTTTCTTCCTTTCGACACGTTTAGAGAATTTAAGCCGCGAAGTTGCGCGGTGTGCGCGCTTTGCCGTTCTGCGTTTTTTCGACACGCGTGGAGAATGCCGTTTTTACCCTAAATATCGTTGATTTTCTCTGCTCTTTTCTTCTTTTGCGTGTCGAGAGCAAATTCCCTGCTTATCAGGGAATTAACAGAGAAAATTATGCAGAATGTAGAATTTTAAAACTCTGAAAAATGGCTGTCCCGACATAGGCTTGTGAACAGCCTTCGCGGATAGCGATGTCTTTGAGCGTCATGCCTGAGAAATGCTCGTCACGCCACACCACGCCCTGAACCAATTTTTTCAGCTTGTTTGAAGGTAGATCGAAAATATCCTTTTCGTTTTTAGGTTCTACAACGATAGCGCCGCGCTTAGTTGATCCGGTCTTATAGGGCACTCTAATCTGAAATTCGGAAACAGCGCCTGCAACGCTTACGTTCAGGTGTTTTTGGACTAGATTTTTGAAATTGTCCGGCTTTAGTGTGATGGTGATTTCATTAATATTAATTGTAATTCGGCTTATGCATTTACGAATCAACTTATAAGCTGGAATGATTTCTTGATGCTTTAAAACATGCTTGATGATCGAGTCTTCGCTTTTTCCGCACAAGTGACATTAATGACCTAGATCTAATAGATTTTGTCGAGGGCTATGGCGCTCTTCAAAATGCGATTGATGATTTCATTAGTAACGCAGATCAAGGCCAGATAGAAAGCGTAACAACGCAAGATCACGTGGCTGAGTTGATGATTATTACGCCAGATGACGCTTTGTCCAATAATCAAGAATTTCTTTTATAGGACCATGAAATTAGAGAATATTTTGTCGTAAAGCCCGCGTTTTGCGGCCACTATCTCCGCGCTTACAAACCCCATTTATCAGTTAAGTACGCGTTTAAATCTGTGCGTTCTTGTAGCGTCAGAGCGTGATCAAAGATGAGAACTTCGGCCATATCGCCAATGAAGAAACTGCTCGTTGGGGCGGCTGTTCCACGCCCCCCTACTGTAAAGATGTTATTCGTTGGAGAAATGTTCCCTGTTTGATTATTGGCAGGGACAATTGTTTCGGTTAGCGCGCCATCTTGATAGAAGTCCCACATTGTATTGTTGTGCGCGAATTCTACGTTGTGCCACGCTGTGGTGATTGCGTTATTAGCAGTGCCGCCCCAGTTCCATGAACCGGGAGCTGTTGTTACAACCGCAGCCTGAACCCTTCCGCTGTTCAACCCTATTTCATATGAAGTTTCTTTATTGATGATTATTCGTCCATTTGTATTGGTTGGGTTGATCACGGCAACCAATGTAAATTCGTTATTGTTTAAATCCAAAGTGGGCACACTGGCATCTGTTGCAAAAAGTGCATCATTGCCATCAAAATTTAGTATGTCCCGTCCATTTTTTCCGGCAATAGAAAGCGTAGGGCGGCGTGATGCCGTGCCGTGAGCTATATCATTGTTATTGCCCGATTTATCCACCCATGTAGCCGCATCCCCTCCAGACAAGC
>CAKZMN010000189.1 GCA_937128575.1 uncultured Alphaproteobacteria bacterium
GCACAAAAGGTACATATATCGAGAAAATTACTGTGACCTCTACAATGGGTCCAGGTATTAAGCTTGATATCGCCTCCGTAACGGGCGAAAACGCTAAAGCAGCGTAATAATTTTTTGAAAAGCCCTTCTGTAAATTAAGCGGAGGGGCTTCTCAATAAAAGTGCTTGACGGGCTGTCTTTATATATATAAAACAGCCGACACATATACCGGTTCGAGACTGTAGGGTCCAAATTTAGGATTAAAAACCTGCATAGACTAGGAAAAAACATACGCCCAAATTATTTAAGTGGGCAGTGTTCGTTTCGAATTGGGGTGGGTCTTAGGGGCTCATCTTTTTTTTTGAGAATAACGTTTGAATTTTAAGGAGTGGACGCGATGGGTATGAGCCGCGCACAAAAAGAAGCAGAGATTAAAGAATTACATGAGCGCTTTGCTAATGACGAAATGGTCGTTGTAACGCATTATTCTGGTCTTACTGTTGGTGAGCTTTCCGAGCTGCGCAGTGATCTTCGCAAAGAAGGCGCAAGCTTCAAGGTTACAAAGAATTCTTTAGCAAAATTGGCAATCAAGGGCACACAGTTTGAGCCTTTGTCTGACATGTTTACGGGCCCAACTGGCGTTGCCAGTTCACAGGACCCTGTAGCAGCAGCAAAGATTGCGCACAAATTTGCTAAAGGTAATGACAAGCTAATTATTCTGGGCGGTGCTTTGGGTAAGGAAATTTTGGATGTTAAGGGCGTTGAAGCTCTGGCCAAACTTCCATCACTCGACGAGGTTCGTTCCAAGCTTGTTGGTCTGTTGGTTGCTGCGCCTACGAAGTTGGCTGGCATCATGCAGGCACCCGCACGTGAGTTGGTCGGGGTGACCAAAGCGTACGGCGAGAAAAGCGAATAAGTTTACGACGTAAATATTAAGTTTTTTAAATTTTAGCTATATCAAAGGAGAAAATATTATGGCTGCTAACTTGGAAAAAATTGTTGATCAACTTTCAGAACTTTCTGTTCTAGAAGCTGCTGAACTTTCAAAGCTTCTTGAAGAGAAGTGGGGCGTAACAGCTGCGGCTGCTGCACCTGTTGCTGTTGCTGCTGCTGGCGGTGACGCTGGTGGAGCAGAAGAAAAGACTGACTTCGATGTTATTCTTGAAGCTGCTGGCGGTAATAAAATCGCAGTGATTAAAGAAGTTCGTGCAATCACAGGTCTAGGCTTGAAAGAAGCTAAAGACCTAGTGGAAGCTGGTGGTAAAGCCGTTAAAGAAGGCGCGCCAAAAGCTGAAGCAGACGAGATCAAAGCTAAGCTTGAAGCTGCTGGTGCAACAGTAGCCCTTAAGTAATTTCTTAAGTGAATTATAGGCATTTCCCGTACGTGATTATCACGCGGGAAATGCCTTTTTGTGCAGCAAAAGAGTTGACAAGACTTTTTTGGTGCGTCATATAGCTAGCAAAGTTTTGAAAATAGACGTGATCGCTCTTAACATTTTGATGATAAATAATACGGAATTTCCGCATTGCGGTTAAGACCAAGAACCACTACCGACCTTCTTTTAAGAGGGATGATAGTGGTATTTGTGTTTTGAAATTCTTAATTCATCACACCGACGCGATAAACGAACCATAAATAACATACGTTATTTATATAAAGACACGATTGATTGAAGTGCAAAAAAGGTAGGACCGAAAATGAGCGCATCCAAAGCAACAAAGACAAACAAGAATAAAGATCGCCAACTTCCCCCGGCAAATAGCATCGAAAGCTTCACAGGGAAGATGCGCGTACGTAGAAATCACGGACGCATTGTCGAAATTGCACAAATGCCCAACCTTATTGAGGTTCAGCGCAATTCTTACGAGCAGTTCCAGCAAAAGGATATTCCTGCTGATGAACGCTTGATGCAGGGCTTGGAAGAAGTATTCTCTTCAGTTTTCCCAATTAAAGATTTTTCTGATCGCGCTGAAATTGATTTCGTGAAATATGAATTTGAAACACCTAAATATGACGTTGAAGAATGTCAGCAACGCGGCATGACATATGCGGCGCCTCTGCGTGTTACATTGCGTCTATCTGTATTTGATGTTGATGAAGATACGGGCCTGCGCTCTATCCGCGATATTAAAGAACAAGACGTATACATGGTTGATATGCCGCTCATGACCAGCAACGGTACATTCGTTGTTAACGGTACGGAGCGCGTAATTGTATCTCAGATGCACCGTTCTCCCGGTGTGTTCTTTGACCATGATGGTGGTAAAACACACGTATCTGGTAAGTACTTATTCTCTGCGCGCGTTATCCCGTACCGCGGTTCATGGCTCGATTTCGAATTTGATGCCAAGGATCAAATGTATGTGCGTATTGACCGTCGTCGTAAATTGCCAGTAACAACGCTTTTGCGCTCATTAGATTCTGCGGAAACGCAAGCCTATCGCACTGAATGTGAAGAAAAGGAAGTGGACGTTGATCCGTTGATGATCCAAGGGATGTCAAATGAAGAAATTCTTGGCACGTTCTATGAAACTGTTGATTACAAAAAAGAGAAAAAAGGCTGGAAAACACCATTTAACGGGGAACATTTCCGCGGCGTAAAGCTGACCGCTGATTTGGTTGATGCGAAAACAGGTAAAGCCGTAGCCGAAGAGGGCACGAAAGTAACGCCGCGCAAAGCCAAGAAAATGGTTGAAGACGGCCTTAAAGACATCTTGGTGCAAGACGAGCAATTGATTGGTCGCTATTTAGGCGCCGACATTATCGACAACACAACCGGTCAGGTTTTGTTCGAAGCTGGTCATGAAATAACAGAAGAAGATGTGGCTGCGCTTTCCGAAGCTAAGGTTAATGATCTTCCGATCTTGGCGATTGATCACATGAATGTTGGCCCCTATGTGCGCAACACAATGATGACGGATAAATGTGATACGCGTGAAGAAGCGCTTATCGATATTTACCGCGTTATGCGCCCCGGTGAGCCACCGACAGTTGATTCAGCTGCCGCATTGTTCGACTCACTATTCTTTGATCCAGAGCGCTATGACCTGTCGCCGGTTGGTCGTGTAAAAATGAATGCACGCCTAGACCTTAAGGCTGATGATCAGTTCCGCGTTCTTTCAAAAGAAGACATCTTGGCAATCTTGCAGTACCTGCACGGTCTTAAAGATGGTCGCGGTGAAATTGATGATATTGATAACCTCGGTAATCGTCGTGTGCGTTCCGTTGGTGAATTGATGGAAAACCAAATGCGTGTGGGCTTGCTCCGTATGGAGCGTGCCATCCGTGAGCGCATGTCATCTGTTGATATCGACACATTCATGCCGCATGACCTAATTAATTCCAAGCCTGCGCAAGCAGCTGTTCGTGAGTTCTTCGGTTCATCACAGCTATCCCAGTTTATGGATCAGACAAACCCACTATCCGAAATTACGCATAAGCGTCGTCTATCTGCGCTTGGGCCGGGTGGTCTAACGCGTGAACGTGCGGGCTTTGAAGTTCGTGACGTGCATCCAACGCATTATGGTCGTATCTGTCCAATTGAAACACCAGAAGGCCCGAATATTGGTCTAATCAACTCACTCGCAACATTTGCGCGTGTAAATCAGTATGGCTTCATTGAAAGCCCATACAGAAAAGTTGAAAGCGGTAAAGTGGCTGACGAAGTTGTTTACATGTCCGCTATGGAAGAGGCGCGCTACACAATTGCGCAGGCTAACTCCGAGCTTAACAACAAGGGCGGCTTTGAAAATGATCTTGTTTCCTGTCGTCAGGGCGGTGAAAACTTGATGGCGACGCCAGATCAAATTGAGTATATTGACGTTTCACCAAAACAGATTGTGTCTGTTGCGGCGTCTCTTATTCCATTCTTGGAAAACGATGATGCTAACCGCGCTCTTATGGGATCAAACATGATGCGTCAGGCTGTGCCACTTCTAACGTCAGAGGCTCCTCTGGTTGGAACAGGCATGGAAGCCACGGTTGCCCGTGACTCTGGCGCGGCTGTTTCTGCGCGCAGAACCGGTTTCGTAACTAAAGTTGATGCACAGCGCATTGTGGTTCAGGCCACTGAAGACTTGCACGCGGATGAGCCGGTAATTGATATCTACAAGCTATCCAAGTTCCAGCGTTCAAACCAAAACACATGTATCAACCAAAAGCCTTTGGTTAAAGTTGGTAGCAAGGTAAGCGCAGGCGATATTATTGCTGATGGCCCATCCACACAAATGGGTGAGCTAGCGCTTGGTAAAAACGCATTGGTCGCGTTTATGCCTTGGAATGGTTACAACTTTGAAGATTCCATCCTGATTTCTGAGCGTATTGTTCGCGATGATGTTTATACATCTGTTCACCTCGAGGAATTCGATGTGATGGCGCGTGATACCAAATTGGGTACAGAAGAAATCACGCGTGATATTCCAAATGTTGGTGAAGAGGCGCTGAAGCACCTTGATGAAGCCGGCATCGTTCACATCGGCGCCGAAGTTGGCCCGGGTGATATCTTGGTTGGTAAAGTAACGCCAAAAGGCGAAAGCCCAATGACACCAGAAGAGAAATTGCTTCGTGCGATCTTTGGTGAAAAAGCGGCAGATGTTAAAGACACATCACTACGCCTCCCACCTGGCGCGGTTGGTACCGTTGTTGAGGTGCGCGTGTTTAACCGTCGCGGCGTTGATAAAGACGCTCGTGCAATGGCGATTGAACAACAAGAAATCGAACGTCTAGCGAAAGACCGCGACGACGAACGCCGCATTATCGAAGATGGCTTCTATGGCCGCTTGCAAGTGGTTCTTACTGGCCAGACAGTAACGTCTGCACCAAAGGAAGCTAAACTTAAGAAAGGCACAAAGCTTAAGGCTGCTGATCTTGAGGCAATTGAAAAGCGCGGTCTGTGGCGTCAAATCGGTGTTGAAAATGAGAAGACAATGGCCGAAGTAGAAGCCATGTCCAAAACATTCGACAATGCCGTTGATAATCTAAAAGAGCGTTTCGAAAACAAAGTTGAAAAACTTCAGCGCGGTGATGAATTGCTACCGGGCGTTATGAAGATGGTTAAAGTTTTCGTGGCTGTGAAGCGTAAAATGGCACCAGGTGATAAAATGGCCGGTCGTCACGGTAACAAAGGTGTTGTATCCAAGGTTATTCCCGCGGAAGACATGCCGTACCTAGAAGATGGTCGCCCAGTTGATATCGTTTTGAACCCGCTTGGTGTTCCATCACGTATGAATGTTGGTCAGATTCTTGAAACGCATCTGGGTTGGGCCGCGGCCTCTCTCGGTAAGCAGATCGGTGAAATGATCGATACCTTCAACGACAATAAGAAATTGTCTGATGCAGAGCGTAAAAAGCTCGAAGGTAAGCTTAAGGACATCTACGGCGATCGTGAATTTAAAGACAAAATCAAAAAACTTGATGATGATCAGGTTGTTGAAATGTCCAAGAATTTGCGTCACGGCGTTCCGCAGGCCACTCCTGTATTTGATGGTGCCGACGAAGCCGACATCAATGACTTGCTTACAAAAGCTGGTCTGGACACGTCTGGTCAGGTGCAATTAATTGATGGCCGTACGGGCGAGAAATTCGACCGCAAGACGACCGTTGGTTACATGTACATGTTGAAACTGCACCATCTTGTTGATGACAAGATCCACGCACGTTCAATTGGTCCATATTCACTTGTTACGCAACAACCGCTGGGTGGTAAAGCTCAGTTCGGTGGTCAGCGCTTCGGTGAGATGGAAGTTTGGGCATTGCAGGCATATGGCGCGGCTTACACGCTGCAGGAAATGCTGACTGTTAAGTCTGATGACGTGGCTGGTCGCTCTAAAGTATACGAAGCGATTGTGCGCGGCGAAGACAACTTCGAAATTGGTATCCCTGAATCGTTCAACGTTCTAACGAAAGAACTAAGAGCGCTGGGCCTCAATGTCGATATGAAGCAAAGCAGCAAAAAATAATTTAACGAAGATACTCACGATACATCCTAAGGGAGCCTAAAAATGAATGAATTGATGAACCTATTTGGTCAGCCAACAGGCCCGCAAAGTTTCGATAGCATCCGCATATCGATCGCGAGCCCAGAGCAAATCAGAAGCTGGTCTTTTGGTGAGGTGAAGAAGCCTGAAACCATCAACTACCGTACATTTAAACCAGAAAAAGATGGTCTTTTCTGTGCGCGTATCTTTGGCCCAGTAAAGGACTATGAATGTCTTTGCGGCAAGTACAAGCGCATGAAGTACAAGGGTATCATTTGTGAAAAATGTGGCGTTGAAGTGACATTGACCAAAGTGCGTCGTGAGCGCATGGGTCACATTGATCTAGCATCGCCCGTTGCACATATCTGGTTCTTGAAATCCCTACCAAGCCGTATCGGTTTGATCATGGACATGACGCTGAAGTCACTTGAGAAAGTTCTATATTTCGAAAGCTTCATCGTAATCGAGCCGGGCATGACGCCTATGAAGCAATATCAGCTTCTAAATGAAGAAGAATATTACGCCGCTCAAGACGAGTATGGTGAAGAAAACTTCCGCGCCGGCATTGGCGCAGAAGCCATGAAAGAAATCTTGGCCTCACTAGATTTAGAAGAGCTACGTGCGCAGGTTGAAGAAGATCTTCGCGAAACAGGCAGTGAAGCCAAGCGTAAAAAATATGTTAAGCGCTTGAAGCTTCTTGAAGCTTTCCTTGAATCAGGCACGCGCCCTGAATGGATGATCTTGGACATTGTTCCTGTTCTTCCACCAGAGCTTCGTCCACTTGTACCTTTGGATGGTGGTCGTTTTGCTACATCTGATTTGAACGATCTGTATCGCCGCGTGATCAACCGTAACAACCGTTTGAAACGCCTTATGGAGCTTCGCGCACCTGACATTATAGTGCGTAACGAAAAGCGTATGCTGCAAGAATCTGTTGATGCTCTATTCGATAATGGTCGTCGCGGTCGTGTGATTACAGGCGCGAATAAGCGTCCACTTAAATCACTATCTGACATGCTTAAGGGTAAGCAGGGTCGTTTCCGTCAAAACCTTCTTGGTAAGCGTGTTGACTATTCTGGTCGTTCCGTGATCGTGGTTGGCCCAGAGCTGAA
>CAKZMN010000190.1 GCA_937128575.1 uncultured Alphaproteobacteria bacterium
ATTCGCCCCTTAAGCCACCCAAAAACATCCTCTACCACATTGTTATATATAGGGTTATCTTGCATCGTTTGCGGCGTACCTTGCATATGCATCAATATAACAGGCACATCAGCCGCCGCCGCGATAGAAACAGATTCAGGATCATGCGTTAGCGCACTAATATCATTGATAATATTAGCGCCCGCATCAAGCGCCGCGCGCATAGTTTTCGCATTCCTTGTATCAATAGAGATATATTTGCTCTGCCCCCGCAAACCTTCAATAACAGGGACAACACGTGCAATTTCTTCATCTATATCAATAACTTCTGCGCCCGGCCTTGACGACTCGCCACCAACATCCAAAACCTCTGCACCATCGGCAATCATTTGAAGCCCGTGCGCTATTGCCTTGTCTGCGTTATAAAATTCACCACCATCGGAAAAACTGTCGGGGGTCACATTGACCACCCCCATCACAACAGGATCGTCAGATTTAAGGCGGGTCACGAATGGAAGCTCATCAGACATTAGGCCGCCTCCCCACCCTCATAACGTTCAATCTCTTGCCCCTCTGGCAAGGCCGCAATCAAAGCCGCCACGTCACTTTGAAGCATAGGATGCCGCCAATCGGGCGCGATTTCTTGCAAAGGATAAAGCACAAAGGCGCGCTCATGCGCTCTGGGGTGCGGCACGGTAAGAGCTTCCGCCTCGAGCAGTTCATCATTATAGGCAATAATATCAAGATCCAGAACGCGCGGCGCATTGCGCTCATCGCTCATCCGGCCAAACTCCACCTCAAGCGCCTTAAGGGCCCGCAATAGCGCCAGCGGCTCAAGATCGGTCTCTACCAATAAAACCGCATTGCGGTACCATGGCTGATCACTAACGGGGACAGGCGCACTAAGCCAAATAGAAGACATACGCAACACACCAATGCCGCGCCCCTCAAGAGCATCGCGCGCAGCCGAAATCGTCTGCTCTGGCGTGCCAAAGCGACTAGATAGATTTGCACCAAGCGCGATAAGGATCATAAAAAAGCTCATCCATTAGATTAAGATAAGCTCTTATACCCTACCAGCTACGTACAGTTCCAGTGTCTACATGAACAAAATTGCTACGGGAGTAATATCCAACACCGCCAGCGCGCAAAGACTTCGCAATACTTTGCACCTTACGAGAGCTATAACCAGGAACGCGAACATCAAGAGCCTGCCCATACATATGGAAGGAATTCTTGGCCACGCCCGTGCTAGCGCCGCGAAGCATAGCATTGGTTTTGGGGCTGCGGTAACCAGAAAGAATATTGAGCTTTTTATTGCCCGGAATTCTGGATTGAATAATGCTTATGATATCAATAACGCGGGGATCCATAGGAAACACCTCACGCGTTCTGTGATCGCGAAGCGCGTAATTAATACGATCAAACGCTTCTGGCAAATAACGATCACCAACACGGTAAACACCATTGAAGCCATCGCCAGTATGTGCCTGACGGAAATTAATGCGGTGTGCGCCATAATTTGACGCCATCGCCGTACCCGCAGGCATAAGCGGCACAACAGAACCCAATATACCGACCAAACCCAGCTTCAATAGATCACGACGATCTAGCTGGTTCATAGCTTCACGTGCTTGCTGACCTATGATTAGATCCTTAGGCGCATCAGCACCTTGCACATCATCAAACATGTTTGACCTCTTTAATATGTCTTTTTTATATCTTTGATTGTTAGTTTAAGAATTACGAGAAGAGTTTGTAGCAGATAACCCGAAACAGAGTAAAGACCTAATTTACTAGTGTAAACCCGTTACTACGCTTTAAATTACCCGATTATTGATTAACGACGAATTGCCGCCTATGGCTAGAAGTTACCATATTAGTACCATTATGACGCGGAATTTCGAATCCGTCAATATTTGTGATCTTAGAAAACAACTTTTCATCCTGATTGTAAATGTCACCGCCATATACAACCCGCCCGCGCGCATCCGTCCAAACGGTGTAATATAAAACATAAACGGGCATTTTATGCGCAATTGCGATATCGGTCTTCTTGCCCGTGGCAAAAACTTTATCCATATCCGCACGTCGCCAGCCCTGCTCCTTACTCATAAGGAACTGCGCCATTCTCTCTGGATCCTTCATACGAACGCAGCCTGATGAAACGGCTCTGGCCGGTTTATCGAAATATTCTGGATGGTTCGTATCATGCAGATAAATATTATATTTGTTCGGCATCAAGATGCGCACGCGACCAAGCGGATTGCTGGCTCCCGGCCCTTGTACCATGCGCAAATTATTAAGCTCACGCGCCGAAATGCCGCTCCAATTAATCGCTTGCGGGTCAAGACTGCGCGTATTTTTTCCGTATCCCTGCAAAAGTTGAATACCCTTCTGATGAAGATAACCTGGGTTTTGATAAAGCTTAGGCAAAATATCTGCGCGCTTAATTGTCGGTGGGATGGTCCAATCTGGATTAAAGCGCACACCTTGAATTTGTGCCACAAAAGATTCTGTGGCGCGCGCGGGCTTGCCAACAATGACCGGCATCTCAAACTCAACGCGCCCATCATCAATCGCCCATAGGGTCGCCGCAGGAATATTTACCACCACGAAACGATTTGGGCGTTTTTCCTCCACCCAACGCAGGCGCTCTAAATTCGCAACCACCTGCTCTATTCTCTTGCGGTTCGTGCGGTTCATGATTTGAACCGTATTCGAACCTAAAATACCATCATCACGCAAGCCGTGTTCGCGCTGAAATTTGATAACAGCCGCATAGAGCCTATCATTATAAAGATCATCATCACGCCCGCCTTCCAAATTCACACCAAGACGCATCTTAACGTCAGATATGCGTGCATGGCGATCGGCGGGGCGAATAACACGATCAAATCGAATAGGTAAAGCGCCCGCGTAATCTTCTTCGCCCTCTTTACTCAAACGGATCAATTCCTCTCGCAGAACCTTATAAGTACGCCCCTGCGGTTCAATTTGACGCAGCAGCTCGCGCATAGAGGCGCGCGTATTTAGATAAGATAGCGCCTGAGCAGAGCTAATCGGCTGCTGCCAGCTTGCCGCATCCACCTTCAGCCCCGATGGATTAATCCGTATACCAGACAAGTCACGGGCATAGCGCATAAACGCATCACTCAAAAGCAGCTCTAATTCATTTTTATTGAGAAAATCACGCCCCTGCACCAGAGCGCGAATATCTTCGGCATGATACGTTTTGGGGTTCAGACCGTGCGTCCATGACGCTTCCAGTACCTTCACAAATTCATATACACGGCTATAGGGGCCGGTATCACTCATCCAATATGGCTCATAATGACGCGCCGCATAAAATTCATTGAGCGCATCTTTATCAAACACGCGTCGCCCACTGACCTTGCCGCTTTTAAGTGTCAAATCAACGGAAGCTCTAATATAAGACGCATCGGGAACCGCGCGCGCCTCATCTGGCCCCACACCATAAAGCTGCGCCACCGACGGACTAAACGCACCAAGAATAATGAAGAAAGATAAAGCCATGATCAAAAAACAAAAACGCGGATGCGCCATAAACGGCGCGCCGGATAATTCTTGTTTTTTATCTTGATCGTTATTGGATGCGCTCATCGATGCCTGTCTCTTGTCTGAATTGACAACATCAATAGTAGCACAAATTTTGTTAAAAGAGACTTAGCGCCCTATGGAAATAGCAGCAAATCCTACAAGTCAACAAACACGTGCGTTTCCGCCTCCGCGCCTGGATGCGTCACCGCGCCATCACGCGCCGGACCAACCAATTGCGCATATTTATGAATGGCGCCGCTATTGTAATTCGTCTTGCGAGGAACCCAATTTTTACGGCGCTCTTCCATCTCCGCCTCCGAAACATCAACATCTAACGTGCCTGTTTCGGCGTCAATACGAATAACGTCACCATCTTTTATCAAACCAATCGCTCCGCCCACGGCGGCCTCTGGCCCAACATGCCCAATACAAAAACCACGCGTCCCGCCGCTGAAGCGGCCATCCGTAATCAACGCAACATTGCCGCCCGATCCCTGCCCGTACAGCGCCGCCGTGGTGGAGAGCATCTCACGCATCCCCGGCCCGCCCTTGGCCCCTTCATAGCGCACAACAATCACGTCACCATCTTTATAGTCACGATTTTGCACCGCCTCATACGCCGCGTCTTCGCCGTGAAACACGCGCGCCGGCCCTTCAAAGACAAGCTCTTCTAGCCCTGCAATTTTCACAATCGCGCCTTCTGGCGCCAAATTACCCTTCAAACCAACAACGCCGCCGGTCGGGTGAATGGGATTACGAACCGGAAACACAACATCCTGATCCTTCGGCAGGGTCACGCCCTCCAAATTCTCCGCCAATGTCTTCCCCGTCACCGTGATGCAATCACCATGCAGATATCCATGATCGAGAAGCTCTTTCAAAACCACACCAACGCCGCCAATATCAAACAAATCCTTGGCCACATATTTACCGCCCGGACGTAAATTCGCGATATAGGGCGTTTTCTTAAACACCTCTGCCACATCAAATAAATCAAACTTAATGCCCGCTTCATGCGCCATGGCTGGCAGATGCAACACCGCATTGGTTGACCCACCTGTCGCCGCAACAATGGCCGCCGCATTTTCAAGGCTCTTGCGCGTCACAATGTCGCGCGGATACGGGCCACCGTTTTTAATCAGCTCAACCACCGCCGCGCCAGAGGCCGCCGCATAGTCATCGCGCGTCTCATAAACCGCAGGCGCACCTGCAGAATTGGGAAGCGCAAGGCCAATCGCTTCACTGCCGCACGCCACGGTGTTGGCGGTAAACTGACCACCACATGCACCGGCGCTTGGGCAGGCAACGCATTCCATCTCATGCAAATCATCATCAGAAAACTCACCCGTACTGTGCTTGCCAATCCCTTCAAACACGCTAACGATATCAACATCGTCGCCGCGGAATTT
Organism: uncultured Alphaproteobacteria bacterium; assembly: GCA_937128575.1. Classification (GTDB taxonomy): domain Bacteria; phylum Pseudomonadota; class Alphaproteobacteria; order Micavibrionales; family Micavibrionaceae; genus JAGRKE01. Next base: position 4,950 of record CAKZMN010000190.1, read on the forward strand.
ACCCGGTAAAATCGTGCCGCCATACATAAAGACCGATGGCACATTTAAACGGATCATCGCCATCATCATGGCGGGTAATGACTTATCACATCCCGCCAAACCGACCAGAGCATCATAGCAATGACCACGCATCGTCAGTTCAACAGAATCCGCAATGACCTCCCGCGAGACAAGCGAGGAACGCATCCCCTCATGACCCATCGCAATGCCGTCAGTGACCGTAATGGTGTTAAATTCGCGCGGCGTCGCCATCTTGGCAGACACACCTTTTTTAACCGATTGCGCCTGACGCGACAGCGCGATATTACACGGCGCGGCCTCATTCCAGCAATGTGCAACACCAACCAAAGGCGCGTGAATATCCTCGTCCGTCAAATCCATAGCGCGCAACATCGCCCGCGCCGCGGCCTTACTCGGCCCCTCGGTCACATGACGGCTCACTAATTTCGTTTTGTCCCAGCCGCTCTTATGCGCACGTTTTTCGTTATAAATTTTTGACATGTTTTTAGATCTCATGAAAATGTTAGAAAATTTGAAAAGCCGTTATAACCCTATTCGTCTTCGCCTAAAACCATTTCATTATAGGCTCTACGAATTCGGCGGCCATTGGCCACATAGGGGATCGAGATATAGCGATTACCCGTGCCCATAATAACAATGGTGGCATACCCCATCATCATTCCGGTGGGCATACGCTCCAGCTCCACGCTCTCAATCTTGTTAAAGCGAATATCGACAACTTCCATCTGCAGCAAGCCATAGCGCACCAAAACGCGCTTATTCGTTAGCACCAGCATCATGACCTGTCTACGCGCCGCCGCATACGCCATCATCAGCGCCGCAACAACCAACAGCAAAATACCAAGCTCCATCACCACAAAGAGGCCAACGATAATCGCCAAAACCAAAGCAATGGCAATGGCGGTAACAATGGCGGAAGCAACAATGGACGACCTCGACACGGGCAACAGAACCGTTTCAAGAATGGTCGCAACTCCTCCAACGAACGCAATTTCAGAAGTCAGCCGTACACGCCACCAGTCAAGGATCAGGCCGCTAACGACACAGCGCCCTCCTCCTCCGCTTTGCCGAAAGTAGCCGCCGACATTCCTCGGCCCAAGGGACTGCGCAAGCTGGTCTCAAATATCGAGCCGTTCGAACTGTTCTGCGCCTATCACCTCGGTATCACCCCGGACCGGGGCTACAAGCCATCAAACATCAATGAAGTTGCCAACCGTTTCCGTGCTGATCCCGGCATGATTAAGCAAGCGCTCAAGGAATATGAAATGGATTCAGGTTCCCTGCTCGACCGTGATTTTGATATGGCACTCGGACAACTCGACATTCAGGTGGCGCCGGAAGGGGTCGACCGCAAGGAACTGGCGAAGAATATTTACGAGGAGTTTTTGGAAGCGCCTTGCGGCAAGCGCGACTGGGGGAAAATTCTGGAAGAAGATCGCAAGGAAAACCAGAAAGTATTCAAAGACTAATCTGGCACCAGGCACACCGCCAAAGTTTGAACAACGCGAAGTGGCGCTTGGTTTATTGCTTGCGAGAAAATTTCTAGGCTTCTGCCATGATCGCATTTTGCAACCGATGCGCTCGTCCATTGGAACATTTCAACCCGTTCAACAATATTGCGAATGCGAATACCTCGCCATCTTTCGACTGAAAATACCCGGACAAACTGCTGACATGGTTCAGCGTGCCTGTTTTGGTGCGGATCTTCTGCGCGCCCTTCACCCTGATCATGCGATCTTCCACCGTTCCGTCAAGCCCCATCACCGCCAGCGCCGAAACAAACTCCGGATACACTGACAAATCGCCCTGGACATCTTTCAACACCGCAATGATCTGATCCGGCGACAAGCGGTTCTCGCGCGACAAACCTGATCCATCGACTATCGAAAACTGGTCGGCTGAATACCCGAGCGACTGCAGATACTCACGCACCACCTCCATCCCGTTTTCGGTTGTGCCCGGCGCACCAAACCGTTTTGCACCAAGAGTCCTGACGATTTGTTCGGCGATGAAGTTGTTGCTGTATTTGTTGAGTCCCTGCAGAATCGTCGACAACGGAAGACTTTCGTGCTCCCAGATCATCTTCGCCCCATCCGGCACCG
>CAKZMN010000191.1 GCA_937128575.1 uncultured Alphaproteobacteria bacterium
GGGGTCGCCACCCAGGACAAGGCCCGTGGCAACCGCCTGGACGTCGAGGACAAGTCGGTCCGGGTGAAGAACTTCCACGCCAATACCAAGTTCGCCCTGTGCGAGATGCTGGAGGCGGCTGGGCTGCATCACCCGAGCGAGCTCGGCCCGGAGCACATCATCAGGCGCCTTTCCAATGGCAAGGCACTTCCCTACATCAGCCTGATCGACAGCCTGGCACCCAAGGAGCTGCTGGAAGGCGGCGACATCTCAAGCGCGATTGCAACGGTAGAAACATTGGAAGGCCCCGCAGCCGAGGTTGCTGCGCCATGGCTTGATGATGCCCGAGCAACATTGCTTGCGCAGAGTTTGAAGGGCTTTTTGGATCAGGGCGTTGGCTCGGTTGCGACAACAGGCCTAGTGCCAACCGGATCGAGACTTATTCGCGACGAAAAAAGTGGCATCAATATTTTAGTGCCCGCAAAGACGCCTAAAATTATTAATCAGCTTCCTTAAAAGTTGATGTTAAGATAAGCGGCGTAGCTTTTAGGGCGGTGGCCGCTTTTCTCTCCTAATTAGAATTCTCTAGCCCAAGGACTTTTTGGCATATGCTCAAGGCACTGTGGTTTATGATAAAGGTTGGTTTGCTGGTTGCCATTGTTATATGGGTGGCGGAGCGACCGGGCTTTGTGAAAATCGAATGGATGGATTACACATTTACCGTTCATGTTGGTTTGTTCTTGGTTGGTGCGCTTGGCGTTATTTTGGCGGCCATTTTTCTTTATAACACCATTAAAACCTTTGTTGATTTTCCCTCTAGCTATAAACGCTATCGCGAGATTAAAGACCAGAGTAAGGGGTATGAAGCACTTACGATTGGTCTAAGCGCGGTTGCGGCGGGGGACACTAAGGTTGCGGTTAAGCAGGCCAAACGTGCAGCAAAATATATGTCTGGTGATACGGGGCTTCCATTGTTGCTTCAAGCGCAAGCGGCAAGGCTGAACGGGGATGAGGCGGCAGCGTTAGAAAGTTTTGCGGTTTTGTTAGAGGATAAAAACGCAGCATTTTTAGGTGTGCGTGGTTTGCTTCAGGCCGCGCTTGATCGTGAAGATTATAGTAAGGCTTTGGAACTGGCGCAGCATGCGTTGAGTTTGCATCCGAAACAGCCTTGGATTATTCGCATTGCCTATGATGTTCATATTCGTTTGCGTGAATGGAATGATGCATTCGATATGGTTCGCCGCGCGGAAAAAACCAAGACACTGACTAAGGATGAAGCGCGCAGTGAACGCGTTGCGATTTTAATTGCGCAGGCTGATGAGCTAAGTGCGCTGGGTGATAATGATGCAGCACTTCAGAAGCTGAAGGCGGCCTTTAAACTTGATGCAGGGTTCGCGCCGACGGCGACGAGGCTTTCGCGCCTATATCTAGAAACGGCGCAACGCAAGAAAGGTGTATCGATTATTAAGAGCGCATGGAAAGTCGCGCCGCATCCAAATCTTGCGCATGTTTGGGGGATGTTGATGTCTTCTAAAAGGGCTGGTGAAGCCTTGGGGCGGATGCGTTGGTATGAAAAATTGCTGCGGGTTAAAAGCGATACGAGCGCTGCGCAAATGTTGATTGGGCAAATTGCTATTGAAGAAAAATTATGGGGCGAGGCGCGCACGCATTTGATGCAGGCGGTTGAGCTGAAGCCATGCGCGGCGACTTATCGTTTGTTGGCGGAGCTGGAGAGACTATCTGGGCACGGGGAGCCTGCAGCGGAAAAATGGACCGCGCAGGTCGCCGATGGTGCGCCGCAGCCAGTTTGGATATGCCGCGAGACGGGCCGAATTTATGAAGAGTGGTCGCCTATTGCTGCGCCCCATGGCAGCTTTAACAGCATTGAATGGCGCGCACCGGATAGCGCCAACGGCGATCATGCTGCGGTAGGAATGAGCTCCGGCCCTGATCGTGTTTTGGAAGCGCCAATCGCATCTTAAGGCGGGCCTTAATCTAAAATTTTATGATGCCGCGGCGCAGAAGGTAATATAGTCCAGCGCCAGAAACAAAGCCGCCGACATGCGCTTGCCATGCCATATCTTCACCGCTTAAGAAGCCCGTTAGTAGCATGAAGGCAAGCCAAAACCCGAGGATAGGCCACGGCCCGCGCTCTCCCATTTTACCCATTTGACCGCGCTCTGCCATGATCATTATTGCTGCAGCAAAAAATCCGCTAACGCTTCCTGATGCGCCTATTACGGGCGCTGTCGAGAATGGATTTAATGCAAAATATGCTGCGGCTCCAAAGATGCCGCACGCGAAGAAAAATATGGCTGCGCTGCGCGTGCCGAATTCGCGTTCAAACAAAATGCCCATCGCCATGGCCATGACGCTGTTGAAGATTAAATGCATCCAGCCGCCATGAATGAAAATATGTGAGACTATCCCGATAGGGGCGTACCATGGTGCATTTTCAAATGTGCCAGTGAAATACCCAGGGACGAAACCAAGCGCGAAGAAGGCCTGATTTTTTTCGCCTGCGCTTAACAGTAAATGCACAGGCAGATGGACAACCAAAAAGGCCACGATCAAGAAGCGTACAAATGGGCTTATTTTTTCTAAATTGATGAAGGGCACATCGTTTGCGCTATTGCCGTTTATTTTAACTTTGGGGGCATATGAAGATTTTATCCGGCTTTCGACGCCGCGTTGTTTTTCCGCTTTTGCTTTTTCGTTACGTCTGCTTTTTTCGCGCTCCGCCGAAGTGGGGAAGCGAATGATTTTTTCTTGTGGCTGTTTTGATCCCTGATTGTCAGAACCGTTTACGCCAGATCCATTTGTCTTTTTGCTCATGGATCCGACTTTATATAAAAAACCGCATAACTCAAGAGAGCTATACGGTTTTTAGAGTTTTTCAATTTGGAGTAGAAAAAACTTTACTAAGTAGAACCTTAACTTGGGCCGGATCGGGTGAAGCCAATATCGGCATTTTTCTCACGGTCATATTTGTATGTGGCCTTCTCGTCACCAGCAGGCTTCATGAAGCTTGGCGGTGTGTATTTTGTAACCAGATTGCTGGCGGAGGCTAGCATGTCTGTAACGGCGACTTTGCCGTGCTCAATTTGTTGAGCGAGTTTGTTCATAACGTCACCATATGCGTTTGCGGCTAGTTCTTTGCCCATCACAACCATTTCGATGATCTTGCCAAGCTCGGGCACTTTGCCCTCGATGGCGTCGCCAAATGCGCTGGCGGCTAGTGATTTCATATCGCTTAGTGATTTCTTTGGTTTTTTACCGCCGGAGCCGCCTTTGCCGCTCTTACCTTTGCTCTCATCTTCCTCTGTCTCGTCATTGTCATTTACCAGTTCAATGTCGACATAGGTTGGTGATTGAAAGCTAACGGGGTAGTATTTTAATCTTTTGGGCTCTAGGTCTTTGCCTGAGATGCCAGCCTTAACTTCGATGCGGATTTTCGCAGGGTCGCGCCAGTCAAATACCACGCAGTGGCTTTTATATTCACCAGCCTGCTGGCATGAAGTCACAATTCTTTTTCCCGGATAAAAAGCTTCCGTGATGCCTGCTTCTTCTAAAAATTCTTTAACATTAACTTGCATTTACACTACTCCTAATGGCGTTACCGACCGTTACTAATAATCCGTTATTTTTGCCACTTCTGTGTGGTTTTGTTCTTCGGAATTGTTATCATCATCGCCCAGAAGCATTAAAAAATGATTAATGAATCTTAATAATGCAGAAATACTAGGTTTTTGGGCTTTGCAGGGGTGATCTGCTATACTTTATTAAGGACTAAATTAAGGGGCTGAACGCATATGATTCGCGTTATATTACAGATGTTTATGATTGCAATTATCTTTGGTGCGGGCTCGTACGCTCCTGCTTTGGCGCAAAATTTATTTGTGACCCCTAATAAGGATAAGTCTGAAAAGGCGACGCCGGGCATTGTTTTGAAGCCCCGCGCCAAGAGCCGTTATGACGACCGAAGCCCCACACCTAAAAAGCGCAAGGTGTTTAAGAAAAAGGTTCAAAAGGACAATCCGGACTTTGATGTGTTTAAAAAGGTTAAGGGATTAGACCTAGATTTAATGCGCGCCGGCGGACGTGCGCCCACCACGCAGGAAGAGCTTCGTTTAATGAGCGCGGCCTATAGCATGCCGCAAGTGTCCAGCGCTCTAGAAATGAAGCGTAAAGGTGAGGCCAAGTTGCTGGCGCAAATGGCGAGCAGCGCTAAGAAAAATGTTCGTACAGATTACCTGAAGTCTGTTGCGGAGAAAAATAGACGCATTCGCGCCGCAGAAAAGGTCAAGGCAGAAGCGGCCAATACGCCTGCGCAAAATTCATCACCTAAGATATTTAATAACTACAGATAAAGCGCTTCTTAAACGCGCTTTGGACGTGATCACGTGCATGATAATGTTTTATGCATGGAATCATTTCTTTTCATGGATTGGGCGGCGTTGATCTTTGGGCTTATGTGTCTTGGGGCGTTTGCTGGATTCTTGGCAGGTTTTTTTGGGATTGGCGGCGGCGCGGTATTGGTGCCGGGGCTGTTTTATATGTTTGGCGCGCTCGGCTTTGCCCCTGATGCGCTGATGCATATGGCGGTTGGCACATCGCTGGCGATTATTGTTCCCACTGGTCTGGCCTCTGCGCGGGCGCATCATCAGCGCGGGCATATAGATTTTCAATTGTTAAGGCGCATTGGTGCGGGTGTTTTAATAGGCGCAATCTTTGGATCATTCGGCGCGCAATATCTTGATGGCGCGGGACTTTCTCTGGTTTTTGCGGTCGCGATTGTTGGGCTGGCGCTTATTATGCTGGCTAATCCTGCGCGGTTCTTTGCTTTTGAGCGCGCAACAGCGCAGCCCTTCGCTAGTCTTGCGGGGCTTGTTATTGGCGGGGTGTCTAGTTTGATCGGTATTGGCGGTGCGACATTAAGTGTGCCGTATATGAGTATAGGGCGCGTGCCGATCCACCGCGCCATTGGTACGGCGGCGGCTCTTGGGCTTGTGATTTCTGTTCCGGCCAGCATTGGGTTTATGATTACCGGATGGGGCGCGGATCTACGCCCGCCCTTATCACTGGGGTATATAAGCGTTCCGGCCTGGGTGATTATTATTGCCATCAGTACGTGGTTTGCACCGCTGGGTGCTGCGGCGGGACATAAGTTGCCCGTGCATGTTTTACGCCGCGTGTTTGCGGTGTTCATGGTTTTGGTTGCCATCAAAATGACGTTTGAGGTTTTGTGATGCGTGTATTGATTAGCAAAATTGGAGAAGTTGATAGCTTTGCGGCGCGGGTTTTGGCCTTTATCGCGGCGCTTATTTTATATGGCACATTTGGTTCGCCCACGCCGGATTATCCGGGGGTGGTTGAAATTTTGATTGCTGCGTGTCTTGTTGTGGCGGTTGGCGTTTGTGATTTCTGTAGTGCGCTGCGGCTTGATCAATCACGCTTAGCGTGGGATGGGGCGGGGCGTTTATTATTGATTTACGGTTTGAGCGTCCCGGTTTTAATGGGCGCGCTTGGAGGACGCGATCCTTCTGT
>CAKZMN010000192.1 GCA_937128575.1 uncultured Alphaproteobacteria bacterium
AAATTACCTGAAACGCCGCGCAGATTTGGTATGAATTTTTCAAGATTTTTGCCGCGAAAGATACCTTTTTGTCGAGCATTGGTTTCAGTTTCTTCGTTAGTAAATGAAAAACCCGTAACCACATTGCCGGCCTTACCGACCGCCAAGCCAAACAGCGTGTCGTTATCGGGCAGGTTTTCAAGTTGAGGCAGCATGTTTTCAAAGCCCTCCACGTCGCCAAGCTTTTGCGCAATGGAGTGTGGAGATATTCGGTCGGGCTCTGCGAACACAATATCAAACACAATAACCGCGGCGCCCATTTCCTTTAGGTTGAGAACAAGATCGGCCATTACTGTGCGCGCCCATGGCATTTGGCCGATTTGAGCCAGAGATCCTTCATCTATATCGACAATAACAATATTATTTGAAGGCACGCGCGGCTTCATTATGTTGTAGTTATCAAAGGTAAAATTACGGATTTGTTCGCGCCAACGCGCGTGAGAAAAGCTTAATACAAGCGCAGCGGCAAGCAACATAAGCAGTATAAATATGTGCAATATTTGGCTTGAAAATAATCGCTGCATATCAGGCTGGCTTTCTTATCTTTCGGTGAAGGCTCTACTACGTGCGCGCAGAATGGGTTTCAGCATATATTCTAATATTGTGCGCTTGCCGGTAATAATTTCAGTTTCGGCCACCATGCCCGGCGTTATCGGCAGAGGGTTTTCTTCAGTGCCCATATAGTTTTTATCTGTACGAACCTCAATTTCAAAAGACACACTGCCCTCTCGGTCGGTCACACTGTTTGCACCAAGGCGGACAAGCTTTCCATTTAAGGCGCCATATTTCTGCGGATCATAGGCTGTGATTTTAACCTTCACATCTTGCCCTGGCCTTAAGAAAGCAATTTCATTGGGCGCCACCCGCGCCATGATTTTTAACTCATCGTCCAGCGGCACAATTTCAACAAGGCGCATCGCAGGCTCAACAACCCCGCCAATTGTCGTTAGAGCAATATTATTTACAACGCCCGTCACGGGGGAGCGAAGCTCTGTTCTATATACGCGGTCGCCAATAGATTTTAGATTTTCCTTGAGACCAGACAGCTCGGCCTCTACAGCGTTCATTTCACTCAAGGCTTGTGAGCGGAATTTATCATCTTGAGCTTTGCGCTCTTTTTTACTAACCAGAAGCTCTGACTCTAAGCCCTTTTTCTTTTGACCAAGAGAATTGATTTGACCACTAATCCCCGTCAATTCACGCTCAAGACGAATTTGCTCAAGCTTTGGAACAGCGCGTTTAGCCACCATGTCTCTAGTTATGCGCAGCTCTTCTTGGAGCAACTTTCTGTTTTGATAAAAATGATTAATTTGCGCACTAACTTCAGATCGCTCAGCGGACGCTTGATTGATTTTGTCGTCCAAAATTCCGTATGCATTCTTTAATTCTCTTTGACGAGATTCATAGAGCGCCAACTCGTTTTGTGCCACTTGAGGGGTTTTTTCTTGGACGTCTTTCGGCACAACAAATTCTTCACCGCTCGCCTCCGCTTTTAGGCGCGCCATTTTGGCCTTCAAGCTTAAAGAGCGCGCTTCGGTGCCCCGCTCCTCTGACGAAAACTGAACATCGCTAATTCTTAGAAGCACTTCGTCTTTTTCAACTTTTTGTCCTTCACGTACATTTAGCTCTGCCAAGATTCCACCTTCAAGACTTTGAACAACTTGAATTTCTTTTGATGGCACGACTTGTCCCTGCCCTCTGGTCATTTCCTCGACCTCGGATACAGAGGCCCACACAAATCCAAAAACGGTAAGCCCAATAATTGATAGGAACATCAACATTGCCGATGTTGCTGGGCGCATCCGCGTTGCAGCCTCTAGCTCTGACATAAACTCATTATCATCAGCGTGGCTAGAGAAAATGTGACGTTTCAAAAAACCTATCATTTGGGCACCTTAATTTTACCAGCTTGTAGCGCTTCAAGCACTTTATCGCGCGGCCCATCTGCAATTACGCGGCCCTGATCCAATAAAATTATACGATCAACAATCGGAAGTAGAGCATGCTTATGCGTTACGAGTATAAAGGTTTTGTCCTTAGACGTTTCCTCAACATATTTCCTAAATGCGTTTTCCGCCTGCACATCCATAGAATTGGTAGGCTCATCACAGACCATGATTTGCGGCTGCAGCAAGAGCGCACGGGCGAGTGCTATTGCCTGCCTTTGACCGCCGGACAAACTACTGCCGTGTTCTCCAACTGGTGCGTCATAGCCCATGGGATGCTGAGATACAAAGTCATGCACACCCGCCTTTTTTGCCGCGACCAATATTTCTTCGTCTGATGCGCGGGGCACACTGGCCGAAATATTATCGCGCACAGAGCCCGCGAACAGGACGACATCCTGC
>CAKZMN010000193.1 GCA_937128575.1 uncultured Alphaproteobacteria bacterium
CACTTCACGCCCAAGCGCTCCCATAATCCAGCGATAGAGAACTTACCACCGACAACACCAATAGAGCCGGTGAGCGTGGTGGGTTGTGCAAAGATTTGGTTGGCACTCGCCGCAATCCAATATCCGCCAGAGGCCGCCGTTGGCCCCATAGAGACAATCACATACTTACCCTTTTGCTGAGCGCGCTGCACGGCGCGTAGAATGCTCTCCGAAGCGGTGGGTGATCCGCCGGGGCTGTCGATGCGTAGGATAATCGCCTGAAATTCATCATCTTCCGCGACCTCCCAAATGGCAGGCGCAATTTTATCTGCCGCCGCAACCGCGCTAGAAGGTCCTGCGCCAGAAGGCATAATCGTGCCCACCGCATAAATCAGCGCTACCTTAGGCTTGCCCGCTTGCCCGTCCATAAACTCAGCCCCTTTGGACTTGCGCTTGCTATGCGCCAGATAGGCACTCGCAGGGATAAAGAGCGAGTCTCCATATTCGCGCTCGCCCGTTATTTCTTCTTTAATGTCCGCCACCAAAACATCGGCATAATCGGACTTGTCAATTAACCCAGCCGCCAGCGCAGCCTCAGCCGTAAACAGCCCCTTATTAACCAGCGCATCAAACGCGCCGGTGCGCATATCACGATCGCCGGCAATATCGCGCGCCATCACGGTGCTTAAATCTTTAATCAGAGCGCGGGTCGCCTCGCGGTTGGCCTCTGACATCTCTGTATTGGTCAAACTTTCATAGGCGCTCTTATATTCCTTGCGCTGCGCAAATTGCGGCTTCACACCAATTTCATCAAGTAGCTCACGCGCAAATGGAATTTCAGCGTTCAAACCCGCAACAGATACAATGCCCATCGGCTGCATCCAGACATCGTCAAACGCGGCCGCCAAGTAATACCCGCCAAAACCGCCGCCTTCGCCGCCATAGGAGGAGGAATAAACGTGCGTGAATTTACCACTAGCCTTAAAACGCTCAACAGCCGCGCGCAGCTCTTGAATATGCGCCGGCGCAAATCTGGCGCCGCTCATGCGGGCATAAACGCCCTTAATGCGCGCATCCAGCGCGGCCTTGTCCAGCGCATCAATAATTTGATGAACCGTCATACCGCTGGCCGCAAATGGGTCAGCAAAATTCGGCGGGCCCGGTAATTCGCCCGGACTTTTATCTAAATTAAGATACAAAACCATCTCGTCAGGCATGCTAGGCGGCGCAGTATTTTTGATTGTTTTATAGGTCGTGATCAAACCAATGGTCATGGAAATCAAAATCATAAACCCAAGCAGCATAGCCGTGCGCTTTAGCGCGCCCCAAGCCAGCGGCAATATACGCCATTTAATTTTTGGCTTTCTAACGGCCTTGGGCGCAGAAGAAGAAAATAATGAACGACGATATTTTAGATTTCTTTTCATACCTACCGTTGTAGCAGGGTCCGCCATTGCCGGAAAATTGGCGATAGGCTGGATGGTAGAGCGGTTTGATAAACGCTGGGTTTTCGCCCTTGTTTGCGCATCTAACATAACCTTTTTACTTACAGCCATACTCGCAACGCAGTTCATGACGTTGCTCATTGTTGCCACATGCG
>CAKZMN010000194.1 GCA_937128575.1 uncultured Alphaproteobacteria bacterium
AGGCATGGTTGCGCCGGTGCTTTGGTACGTTATTGCTGGGTTGCCTGCGGCGATTATATACACAGCGCTGGCCGGGCTTGCTTGGCGCTTTAACAAGGATGGGTTTTCTGCCGGATTTGGTGCGGCTCCTGCGGCGCTGGAGCGGCTTTTGGGCTTTGTTCCGTCAATATTCACAGCCTTCCTCCTGACCATGGCGAGTATATTCACGCCGACGGCGCCCCCTATAAAAGCCATCACAGCCTGGCTTGGCGCGAAGAATCGTAGCCCGTATGAGCAGGGCGGCTTGCCGTTATCGGCGCTGGCATGGGGGCTGAATGTTTCTTTAGGTGGTGCATCTCAGGATATTAACGGCGGCGCGATTAAAGCTGTCTGGACGGGGCCGGAAGGCGCGTCTGCACAGCTAAATCACAAGCATTTACAGCGCGCGATTTTCATCAATGTCATTGCCCATATCCTGTTTCTGGCAAGTCTTGCTGGTGCTTATGTTTGGGGACAAAGCAGCTTTGATATTTTCAGTGCATTTCAAAGCTTGACTTTTTAGGTCAGTTTAGACTACTTTCCCCTCACGAAATTTAAATAAGAAGGAATACATCAATGGCACAGCGTTGCATGATTACTGGCAAAGCGCCGATGAGCGGGAACAACGTATCCCACGCAAAGAACAGAACAAGACGTCGTTTTATGCCGAACATCCAAGATACTGGCATCTATAGCGCAGCTTTGGACCGTAAAGTTAAGATCCGCGCATCTGTTGCTGGTCTACGCACAGTTGAGCACAAAGGTGGCCTTGATGCTTTCTTGACATCAACAGCACCAACGAAACTTGACCCAGCGTTACGCGTGGTGAAAAAGCAAGTTGAAGCAGCTTTGGCGAAAAAAGCAGCTTAATACGGGCTGATATAACGATAAAATAGCCCGCTGTGGAGCACCTCAGCGGGTTTTTTAATGAGAGAATCTATGAATGGATCAGCAACCAGAAAGCTAACAAGTAAATTAATCAGAACAAATAAAATTGGTTTTTGCGCAGGCGTCGCTTTTTTTAACAAATTGATATTTTTCTATTATTTGGGACTCAGTAGCTGCTGAACAAGACTCTATTGAATTATCAAAAGAGCAAACCCAGCTTCTTAACGATAGATTAAAGTCCTTCGAAGCTGATCAAAACTTTGGTTCAAATTGGAGCGACGTTAAGAGCAGAATTATTGGCTAATGAAATTTATCTTATCTATCAGGCCGGAAGCAGAAGAAGATATCAAAGAGGCATACTCTTATTATCAACAATGCCAAACTGGGCTAGGAAACGATTTTATTGCCTCTGTAGAATCAGCATTGATTAACATCACAGAAAACCCAGAGGTTTACCAGAAAGTGTTCCGGGGTTTTCGCCGGGTACTCATCGAGCACTTTCCATTTGGTGTTTTTTACAAGATGTTTGACAATAAAGTTCTGGTATTTGCTGTTATGCATACAAGCAGGGCACCAAGAACGTGGCAAAAACGCAGCTAACAAAACGCTGTTGGCACTCCCTTCGGTCGCTGGGACGCTAACACGTGGGCTGACTCACTTCGTTCGGATTTTA
>CAKZMN010000195.1 GCA_937128575.1 uncultured Alphaproteobacteria bacterium
GGCCAGAGCGGGTATGAGGACTTTTTCCATGATCTGAATACCTATTTCTTATTCGTTGTTGTTTTGTTTTGTAATTCATTGAGCGGCAGATATGGGACAACGCCCTGTCCGCCATTGTCATCAATGATAATTTTCTGCGCGTTTCTCAACACATCTTCCATGGTTTCGATATATATGCGCTCTTTTGTTACGTCTTTACCACTTAGATAAGCGGTGTAGACTGAGTTAAAGCGGTCCGCGTCACCGCTTGCTCTTGCGATAACGGATTGTTGATAACCTTCAGCTTGCTGAAGCATCTGGATCGCTTGACCTCTGGCTTTCGGCAGAATGTCTTCGCGGTATGCTTCGGCGCGGTTTTGCACGTCTTCAGCATCCTGTTTGGCAGATTGAACATCTTGGAAGGCGTTTTGTACGTCGGGGTGCACTTCGGCCTGCTGGATCAAAATCTGTGTAATATTTACGCCGGATTTATATTCATCCAAGTTTTGCTGAATGATCTCTTTTGTTTTGTCTGCCACTTGCTGACGTTTGTTTGTGATGATCTGGAACATGGGGGTTTGACCAACAATTTCACGAATGGCGCTTTCTGCGACTTTCTTGATTGTGTTTTCCTGATCCTGAATTTCGAAGATAAATTCTTCGGATGATTTAATGTTCCATTGAATTTCTAGGTCTAGATCAACAATGTTACGGTCAGATGTCAGCATTAGGCTTTCTTCTGGAATGTCTCTGCTTCCTGCGCTTGCGCCTCTGCGGTTGAAGCTTTCGGTGAAGCCGATGGTCATTTTGCGAATTTCTTCGACATTAATAATGCCAACTGTTTCGATGGGGGTGGGTAGGCGATAGCCTAGACCTGGGTCAGCCTGTGTACGGGACCATGCGCCAAAGCGCTGGATAACTGCGTGTTCGCCGGGGTTTACAACATAGAAGCCGCTGGCGAGCCACAGAAGGGCGATGGCCAATATGCCTAACCCTATAATTTTAACGCCGCCACCGCCGCTGCCGCCGGGCATTACGTTACGGAAGTTATCTTGTGCCTTGCGTAGCATTTCATCAATGTCGGGAGGCTCTTGTCCGCCGCCATTGCCGCCGCGTCCACCATTGCCCCATGGGCCTTTTGGTGCGCCGCGATCATCGTTGCTATGTGATCCCCAAGGGTTTTTCCGTTTTCCATCGTCAGACATGTTTATTCCGCTTTGCCAATTGAATTGTTGTGGCTTATAACAATATCTCTTTTATACCGGAAAGCAAGTGCAACGGCCTAAGAATTGGATGTAAGTTATCATGGCTTCTGAGCAGAAAATTTTAGATGCATTATCGCATGTGAGTGATCCCGAAACGGGAAAAGACATTACCAGTTCGGGAATGGTGTCTGGTGTTCAGGTTTCTGACGATGGCGCTGTGGTTTTCTCAATTGAAGTTGACCCCGCGCGCGGCGCGGCGCTTGAATCGCTTCGTCAAAATGCCGAGGCGGTGGTTATGAAGCTCTCTGGTGTTTCTAAGGTGACGGCGGTTCTGACGGCTGAAAAAACGGCTGCGGCGCGCACGCGTACACCTCAATCTTCTGCGCCTGATCCGCATGGCATGAACAAAAACCCTAAGCTTGATTTGCCTGTGCGGCATATTATTGCGGTGGCCTCTGGTAAGGGCGGGGTCGGAAAATCTACGGTAGCTGCCAATCTTGCCATATCTTTGGCCAAAAATGACCAAAAAATTGGCTTGTTAGATGCTGATATTTACGGGCCTAGTCAGCCGCGTATGATGGGATTATCGGGGCAAAAACCGGGTGGAAATAGTACCGTGATTGAGCCTTTAGAGGCGCATGGCATTAAGGTTATGTCGATTGGTTTTATGATTGATGAAGAAAAGGCGCTGGTGTGGCGCGGGCCGATGGTGCAAAGCGCAATTTATCAGATGTTGCGCGACGTTAATTGGGGTAGCGCGGAAGAGCCGCTTGATATTTTGGTGGTTGATATGCCCCCGGGCACGGGTGATGCGCAGCTGACGATGGCGCAGAAGGTTCCGCTGGCGGGGGCGGTTATTGTATCCACGCCGCAGGATATTGCGCTGCTGGATGCGCGGCGCGGCATTGAAATGTTTGGCGCGGTTAATGTGCCAGTTTTGGGCGTTATTGAGAATATGAGTACGCATATTTGTAGTGAATGCGGTCATGAAGAGCATATCTTCGGTCATGATGGCGCGCGCAAGGAAGCGGAAGCGCGCGGCGTTGATTTTCTAGGGGGCATTCCGCTTGAGCGGGATATACGTTTAAACAGCGATGATGGCGCGCCAATTGTTTCTGCGCAGCCAGATGGCGATGTCTCTAAGACTTTTGATGGTATAGCGCAGCGCGTTATTAAGGCGTTGAACTAAGCTTTGTCTAAAGTGAAAATTGTGAAGCCGGGCACGTCATTCTGCGCGTCATGGCGCACTTCCGACAATATTTTCCATTGCGACCAATCAAGTTCGGGAAAGAATGTATCGCCTTCATATTCACGATCAAGAACGGTTAGGTAAAGGCGCTCCGTATAGGGCAGGGTTTGTTTGTATATTTCACCGCCGCCGGTGATGAATATCTCGTCTAGTCCCATTTCCTCAGCCATTTTCTTGGCGGCCTCTATACCGTCCTCGATTGATGCATATAAAAATGGGCCTTCATTGACCTTTGGCTTTGCGCCAGCATCGACCGCTTCCATTTCTTTAAATAGCGGTGTTTCTTCGCCGCTTTGAATGTCTTTATATGCGCGGCTGACGACGATGTTTGGGCGGCCGGGAAGGGGGCGGCCAAGGGAGTCGTATGATTTTCTGCCCATCAAAATGGGTTTGCCAAGCGTTGTGCGTTTGAAATGCTTTAGGTCTTCGGGAATGTGCCAAATCAGGTCGTTATCCTTGCCGATAACGTTGTTTTTTGCGATTGCCACGATAGAAGATAGTTTTATTTTGTTCATAAATCTTTTATATAGGCTGCATGAGAGACATGGGAAGTCATATTTCAATTTTTGTGAAAGAGATGCGCATAAATTTGCGCATTGGGTTATATGAGCAGGAGCGCAAAGGGGCGCAGCCTGTTGATGTTCATGTAGAGCTGTTTACTGATTTGTCTTATCTGTCCGAAGTTGATGCAGATAAAATTATTGATTATTCCAAGATTCACACCGCGGTTAAGTCTTGGGAGGGCCGCGATCATGTTGATTTGATCGAGACATATTTAAACGAATTGATTGAGATTTCTTTTGCTTTCCCGCGCGTCAACGCCGTGAAAGCCTCGATTGCGAAGCCGGATATTCTTAAGGATGCTGCGGCTGCGGGCCTATCTGTTTTTGTTCGTCGTGATGATTGGGCAGGGTTGCGTTAAAGTTGTCGCCACCTTGGTGATCATAATTGTCTAATTTAATATCGCTTTTGCCGTATGCGCTTTCATCAATATTGCGATCAATACAAGTTTGTGTGGCTTTAGCGCGGAAATCTTCTAAATTTTCGCGGATATTAGGCGCGTACACAAAGATTTCATTATATTGATCGCAGGCAATTTTCCATTCCAACATATCAATATCTTTTATTTTTTCAGATGTGTCGCTTTGGCGATCTTCGTATTCGTGCCAGAGCCTGTACGCCTTCATGTCATCTTTGAAGATGATTTTGGCGGCTAGGTTTTCAAGGGCAATTTTCGTGCGTTTGCGCGCCTTTGTGCCGACATCAACATGGCAGAAATCTGTTGTGAGGGCTTCGGGCATGTCATGCACCTGGCACATTTTGCGCTCTTTATCGTTGCTTGCGAGGCTCATCATATTTTCTGTATGGGAAAGGAGGCTTTGGGCGATTGTCATGCCGATACGGATAAGGCCTTGTCTTGGTAGACGCGCCATTTCGCTTAAAACATAATCATATCGCTGTTTTTTAGGAAGCGCTGCGCATTTTTGAAAGCGCTCTGTAATTCGGCGGCCGGGGAATAGCTCCTCGGCTTTATTAAGCAAGACATAATCTTGCTGGTTCAGTTTGTACATTGCCGTTCTCTTATGTTTTTTCTAGCCAGAGAATTTGTACTAAAAACCATCAGTTATGTCAATAAAAATACGGAAAAAGCGTTAAACCGCAACGGCGCCTTTTATGTGTGGGTGCGCCTCGTAATTTACCAGCTCAAAATCCTCGAATTTGAAATCGAAGATGCTATCAACGCTTGGGTTGATCTTCATTTGCGGCAGGGGGAATGGCGCACGGCTTAGCTGTAGATTTGTTTGTTCAATATGGTTGGAATATAGATGCGCATCGCCCAATGTATGCACAAACTCACCGGCCTCAAGGCCCGTCACTTGCGCGATCATCATTGTGAGCAGGGCATAGGAGGCGATGTTGAACGGCACGCCAAGGAAGATATCCGCGCTGCGCTGGTATAGCTGACAGGATAGTTTTCCATCTGCCACGTAGAATTGGAAAAAGGCATGGCACGGGGGCAGGGCCATTTCATCGACGACGCCGGGATTAAAAGCAACGACAAGCAGGCGGCGGCTATCGGGGTTTTCTTTGATTTGCTCAATTACGTTTGATAATTGATCGATGACTTTACCGTCTGCGGCTTTCCAGCTGCGCCATTGTTCGCCATATACGGGGCCTAAGTCTCCATTTTCATCGGCCCAATCATCCCAAATGCGTACGCCGTTTTCTTTCAAATATTTAATGTTTGTGTCGCCCGCGATAAACCAGAGCAATTCATGGATGATTGATTTTAGGTGGCATTTCTTGGTTGTAACCAGCGGGAAGCCTTCAGAAAGATCGAAGCGCATTTGTCGTCCGAATACACTAAGGGTTCCTGTCCCTGTGCGGTCTTCCTTTTTTGTGCCGTTTTCCAGCACATCTTTCATAAGGTCGAGATATTGTTTCATTTGCTACTTCCTTTTGTTTTTACAGTGCGTTACTGCGCTTTTAAAGTAGGTGTTTCTACTCCTCGTCGCTTGTGCCTGCTGTAAAAACAAAATTAAGCAACAAATTCTAATATAGAGGGATTCGAAGTTGCGGCGATGTTTTTAAGCTTATTCTGGTCTAAAACCCCCAGTTTTTTTGGACTTTTCTGTAGTTTGCCCTATAATAGTAGGTGCTGGCTTGCCAGCTATGACGTTACACGAGGTTGCGGAATAGACGTCCGTGGACCCGGGGGCAGTACCCGGCGGCTCCACCAATATTTGGGACCAACCGGTTTTGGTTTTGCGGCGTACCCTCAAGGGGCACGCTCAAAATTTTTAACCGCACTTACGTTTGGTAACAAATTTTGGCGGGGCCGAAACAGGATCGACACACGTAGTAAAGGCTTCTAAGGCGTTCGGCATTCCGCCGTTACCGGATATTTATGATAGTTGCAAATGACAACTCTCAGTTCGTAGCAGCCAACGACAACTCTGTTGTTGAAGGTGATGTTCGTAAAGCTGCCTAATTATTTAGGTATCTAACGAAGCTACTATGATTCTTGCCTACTAACCTAGGCCAAGTGGGGCCCGGGGTGAGCCTAGCAACAGAGTCACCCCATTTTTCTTCTTTTCCTCATTGACTCATGTGCGCTGTCGGACAACTCTGTTCCCCATGCAAAAAAATAGAGTGCAAATTATCATGAACATCATTGCCCCCCTCATGTGGTCCGCTGTTTTTCTCAGCACATTAATGCTGCTCTCTATCTATGATGCGGAAACATTTTTGATCTCATTCGTGCTGGTTGCACTTAGCGTTTTGGGCGCAGTTATATGCTTACCAAACACCACAATGGGCTTCCCACGCGCGCCAATTCCGATCCTCGTTATCGCCTTCTGGGCGCTAGCCTTCCTCAGCGCGGTGCTCTCAAAAAGTTCCTTCACCAGTTACATATTTTTCTGCTT